>JAIUNA010000176.1 GCA_022565265.1 Roseinatronobacter sp.
ATTGGTCAATCGCGACCGCGATAATGATAAGCCAGCCAATGGCAAAAACCTGCCACAGCACATCCACCCCCGCCCGACGCAAGCCCGACTGGAACACGCCCACAATCAGCGCGCCAAACAGCGCCCCCATGATAGAGCCGCGCCCGCCAAACAGGCTGATCCCGCCAATCACCACAGCCGTGATAGATTGCAGATTGCCCTCATAGAAAGACTGCGGAGAGATAGAGCCAACACGCCCGATAGAGGCCCAAGCCGCCAGCGCACAGATAAACCCCGCCAGCGCATAGACAGAAACCAGCATGCGGTCGGTGCGTATCCCCGCCAGTTCTGCGGCCTCCTTGTCATCGCCAATGGCATAGACATGCCGCCCCCATGCTGTCTTGTTCAGCATGTACCACAGCACGAAAAAGACCAGCACCATCAGGATAGAGCCATAGGTGATATTCGCGCCTCCGATCCTGAAGGAGTTGCCGAAGAATTTGAGAAGCGGCGCCATCTGATCGATATCCTGCGAGCGGATCGACTGCGCGCCCGATAGCCACAGGTTCAGCGCAAAAAAGATGTTCCATGTGCCCAGCGTCACGATAAAAGGCGGCAGGCGCAGCCGCGTGACCAAAATTCCGTTAAGCATACCCGCGAGTGTGCCAATGATAAAAGACGCCGTAAGCGCCAGCGCAGGCGGCACGCCCATCGTGATCGCCAGCTTGCCAGAGATCACCGACATCAGCACCATGATCGCGGCAACCGACAGATCAATTCCCGCAGTCAGAATGATCAGCGATTGCGCGGCGGCCAGAATACCGATGATCGAAACCTGTTGCAGGATCAGCGACAGATTGAAGGGCGTGAAAAACCGCTCTCCTGCCAGAACGCCAAACACACTCAAGCTGATAACCAGCACGATGACGGGAACCATCGTCGGATGTGAATGCAAAAAATGCTGCACATGCCCCATAAATGTTCGTTTGGGGCCGTCAAACTTTGCGACGCTGGTATCTGCGCCTGTCAGAGAGTTTTCATAATCTGCGGCGCGGCGGGTGGTGTCGGACATCAGCGGCCTCCGGCTGGCGGGGAAAAAGCCGTTCTGCCGCCAGCATAGCGCTGGCAGCAAAACATTTCACGATATATCAGCAAATCTGCGGTATCAGCCCCAGCAGCGGGCCAGACCTTCTTCCGATGTGATCGAGGGGATACCCTCGACAGGGCTATCGGTGATCAACTGCACACCGGTATTGAAGAAATCCAGCCCTTCAGAGTTTTCGGGCTTCTCGCCGGTTTCGGCATAGGCCTTGATCGCCTCAATCCCCATCGAGGCCATCAGCAGCGGAAATTGCATCGAAGTCGCGCCGATAATCCCCTCGGCCACATTTTGCACGCCGGGGCAGCCACCATCAACCGACACGATCAACACATCATCTTGCCGCCCGACCGAGCGCAGCGCCTCATAGGCACCAGCGGCAGCGGGTTCATTGATTGTGTAAACCAGATTGATGCCCTGATCGCGCTGCAACAGGTTTTCCATTGCCGTGCGCCCGCCTTCTTCATTGCCATTAGTCACATCATGGCCAACAATGCGCGCATCATCTTCATCCCCGATCACAGTGGGATCTTTGACATCAATTCCAAAGCCCGTCATGAACCCCTGATTGCGCAGGTAATCCACTGAAATCTGGCTGGCATTCAGATCCAGCGTTGCGATTTTGGCATTGGCCGCGTCATCGCCCATAGCAGCGCGCGCCCATTCCCCGATCAGGACACCTGCCTGAAAATTATCGGTGGCAAAGGTGGAATCGGCGGCATCTGCCGGTTCCAGCGGGGTATCGAGCATAATGACCAGAACACCATTTTCGCGCGCCTGTGTCACAGCCGGAACAAGGGCGCGGCTGTCATTGGGTGTAAGCAGAATGCCACTGACACCAGCGGCCACACAGCTTTCAATCGCAGCGATCTGGGTTTCGACATCCCCGTCCAGACGTCCGGCATGGGTTTGCAGCGAAATCCCGTGTTCTGCCGCAGCGGCCTGCGCACCTTCGCGCATCTTGACGAAGAAGGGGTTGGTATCAGTCTTGGTGATCAGACACGCGCCAATCTCTGCCGCAGCAGGGCTGGCCAGAAGCGCAGTGCTGGCAACAGCGCCCATCAGCGACATCTTCAGTACGGAATTAAGTTTCATCTGGTTCCTCCCAAAAAACTAAGCGCAGGCCATTACAGACCGCGATGGCAAACAGAAACGGCAGAATCAACGCCCTGTCAATAACTAAATCACTTTTATTTAGTATTGACAGGTGTTCCGTTTGCTGTCCATTTCTGATCGACAAAAAGGTGAGATATGCAGGAACATCCAGACCAGCCACACTTGCCCCACAGCATGCGCGGTTCCAATCAATCCGGCCTAAGGGCATGGAATGAAAAACTTTTGTTTACACTGCTTCACACCTATGGCGCGATGCCCAAGGCCGAAATCGCGCGCGTGACGGGGCTTTCAGCGCAGACAGTTTCTGTCATCATCCGCGCCTTGGAGCAGGATGGCTTTCTCATAAAGGGTGAACCTGTTCGCGGCCGGATCGGCCAACCTTCGGTGCCGATGTCATTGGCGGCGAATGGGGCCTACTTTCTGGGCCTCAAGATAGGGCGGCGCTCCAGCGAGATGATCCTGATAGATTTTCATGGGGCCATCCGCGACCGCGCAGTCCTGCGCCATGATTGGCCAGAGCCGGAAGCGGCGCGCGCTTTTGCCCTGAAAGCTGCGCATGACCTTGTCAACCGCCTGCCCCAGCCAGAACGCAGCCGCGTTGCCGGGCTGGGAATTGCCCAACCGTTTCAGCTTTGGGATTGGTCAGATTCCCTTGGCGCGCCACAAGGAATCATGGAGCGCTGGCGCGACGCCGATCTTTGCGCCGATCTGGGCCATCACCTGCCCTATCCGACATTCATGCGCAATGACGCCAGCGCCGCATGTGGCGCAGAGCTTGTTTTTGGTACTGCCAGCTTGCCACGGGATTTTGTCTATTTCTACATTGGCTTTTTCATTGGCGGCGGCGTTGTGCTCAATGGGGCTTTGCATACCGGCGATAGCGGCAATTCCGGCGCTTTGGGATCGATGCCAGTGCGCCGGGCCGATGGCAATATCGTGCAACTTATAGAGCTTGCCTCGATCTACCGTCTGGAAAAACAGCTTCTGGAAGCGGGCATTGATCCCGGCTTGTTGTGGCAAGACCCCGCCCTCTGGCCCGTTCCTGAAACAATCGTGCATGATTGGCTGGATACTGCCGCCGCAGCGATTGCACAGGCCATCGTCTCTTGTCTTGCCGTGATCGATTTCAAGGCCGTGGTGATTGATGGCTGGTTTCCACCCGATATCCGGCATAAATTGATGGAAAGCACATATCAGCACTTGCTGCGCCAGAATCTGGCAGGGCTGGAGCCTCCTGTCATCACCAAGGGCAGCCTTGGCAGCGATGCCCGCGCCCTTGGCGCCGCCGCCCTGCCCCTGACAGATCGTTTTCTGATAGCGCCGGATGCAGGCTTCACACATTCCGAAGCCAAAACCGATCTGCCCTGACAGGCCTATGCGCGTACGTTTTTCCATAGCGCCCGGCTGCATCGATGCGTGCAATCCGCATATGTGGCAATGCCCCGGCAGCGCTTGCGCCTGTGCGGCGTTATGGGTCTGAAATCGTCATATCCGATGGCATACGTGCCGCAATAATCCTGCGGGCATTGACAAGATCATTGCCTTCCGCCCGTCTTCGCGCGGCCTCAGGATCATGCCCATGTGTCAACCAGCGCGCAATGCAGCGCTGCAAGATCGTCTCCTCCGGTGTATCCAGCCAGATCGAGAAATCCCACAGCCCCGCCAGATCAGACCACGGGGTTTCATCAAAAAGCAGGTAATTTCCTTCAATGATCACCAGATCACTGTCAGGGGCAATAGCGCCCGCACCCGCGACAGACAAATCGCGCGCACGGTCAAAAACCGGATAAATCACTTCCTCCGTGCTGCGCAGCCGCCGTATCAGCGCGACAAACCCGGCCACATCAAATGTCTCTGGTGCGCCCTTGCGCGCGCGCAGGCCGCGCGCATCAAGAATGCTGTTATCAAGGTGGAACCCATCCATGGGCACCAATTCGGCGCGCAGGCCATCGCGCGACAGCGCGTCACGCAGCGCCGCGCCAAGCACGGATTTTCCGCTGGCAGGCGCACCGGCCACGGCAACAAGCTTGCGCCCTTGGCCAGTCAGGCCGCGAAGCTGTTTCAGCAGGTTGGGGGGGAGGGGATCTAGCGTAGTGCTGGCAGTCACGTCAAAGCTCCATGCGCGTAGGGTGTCTGGCCGCGCCTTGCCTCGGCAGAAAGGGGCGCCGTGGTAAGGATTGCGCATTTTGCAGGCTTTTGAAAGCGGGCGAAAACGGCGTCATTATCCACCCTGCCCGTAGCCAGTTCCGAATTGCTCATGCCGTTGGCCGTGCCACATAGCGTGTGATTGCGGCATCCACCCCCTGCCGTGCCAATAGGGCATACCACTGACAAAAGGCATCGGCAAAGCGGGGGGCGGCTTTCACCTCGCGGTATAGCGGCACCTGTTCCAGCCATGCGGCGGGGTTTTCCTGCGCCGCCTGTGCCGCCATCTGAAGGCTTGGCCATAGCGGGTCATTGGCCTCTATGGGGCTGCCATCGTCGCGCCGCCCCAGACAATAGCGCGCCCAAAGCGCCGAGGCCAGCGCCAGCCCCTCTACCGAACTGCCCTTTGCCAGACCATCACGCAGAGAGGGCAATACAAACCCGGCATGGCGGCTGGAGCCATCAAAGGCCACACGCCGGGTGGTATCGCGGATTTCGGGATTGGCAAAACGCCCTGCAATCAGATCGATATAGGCCATAGCCGATAGCCCCGGCACGGCTGCCACATGCGGGGCAATCTCATCGCGGGTAATCTTGCAAAACATCGCGCGAATGCCCTCATGCGCCATTGTGGCCGCAATCGTGCCAAGGCCCAGCAATTCGCCCGCAGCACAGATCACCTGATGGCCCCCGTTCAGGATGCGGATTTTCATGGTTTCATAGGCATGCACATCAGGGGTGAATATAGCGCCTGCGCGGCCCCAATCGGGGCGGCCCGCGCAAAAATCATCTTCGATCACCCATTGGCGAAAGCTCTCATGCGTAACAGGGGCAGCATCGGCAATGCCAAAACCCTGCGCCAGCGCAATCTCGCGCGGGCCGGTGGCGGGGACGATGCAATCCACCATACTGTTGGGAAAGCTGCAATGCGCTGCGATCCAATCGGCAAGATCAGGGTCGGACAGGCGCGCAAGGCCCACAACTGTCTGGCGCAAAACTGCGCCATTGCCTTGCAGATTGTCACAAGACAGCCCTGTAAATGGCCCCGATCCGCCCGCGCGCCGCAGGCGCAGCGCCGCAACCATTGCCCCAAAGGCCGTGCGCGGGGTGGTGGGGTGGCTGGCATCATGGCGGATATCTTCATGCCCGGCATCCACTGCGCCGGTTTCGGGATCAAGATAATACCCGCCCTCTGTCACTGTCAGCGAAACGATGCGGATATCAGGCTGCGCCATCCGCGCGATGAGCGCGGCATTGTCGCCCTCTACCGGCAGGAAATCCACCATCGCGCCTGTCACTTCGGCAGATTTTCCGCGCGGATCAAGTTCGATCAGCGTTGTCAGACAATCCTGTCCCAAAAGCTTTTCACGCATGGCACTGTCACCGGGGCGCACACCCGCGCCAATGATCGCCCAATCCTGCGCCACACCCAGTTGCATCAGGCGGTGAGTATACCATGCCTGATGGGCGCGGTGAAAATTGCCAAGCCCGATATGCACCATGCCCGCGCGCAGCGCTCTGCGGTCATACTGCGGCACAGCTACACTCTCCGGCAGCCTGCCCAATGCGGCCTGACACAGGGGTATCAGCTCATCCATTGCCCACCATCCACATTATAGGTTTGCGCAACAATGTAATCGGCCTCGGCAGAAGCCAGAAAAACTGCCATCCCTGTCAGATCCTCGGCTCTGCCCATACGCCCGAACGGCACGCCCGCGCCCACTTCGCGTTTTTTCTGGCCCGGCGCTTTGCCTTCATATTTGGCAAAAAATGCGTCCACGCCGTCCCAATGCTCGCCATCCACCACACCCGGTGCAATGGCATTCACATTGATCCCGTGTTTGATAAGATCCAGCCCCGCAGATTGCGTGAGGCTGATAATCGCGGCCTTGGACGCGCAATAGACAGCGACAAGCGCCTCTCCGCGCCGCCCGGCCTGAGACGCCATATTGATGATCTTGCCCCCACCCCCGCGCGCAATCATATGCTCTGCAACAGCCTGAAGCGTGAACAGCGTGCCGGACACATTGATATCAAAACAGCGCGCATAATCGGCGCGCGTGATTTCGACAATCGGCGCGGCGGTGAAAATCGCGGCATTGTTGATCAGAATATCAATTTGCCCGAACTGCGCCACACTCGCAGCCACGGCGGCATCAATGCTCTGTTGGCAGGTAACATCCATCTGCACCGCAAATGCCGCCTCTCCCAGATTTGCGGCTTCGCTCTGGGCGCGCAGCACATCGATATCGGCCAGCACCACCCGCGCGCCTTCGCGGATATAGGCTTTGGCAAAAGCCAGACCAATGCCACGCGCAGCCCCTGTGATCAGGGCGGTTTTCCCGTTCAACCGTGTCATGCGATCCGCAGCCCCTCTGCATCAAAGCGGTGAATCAATTCCTCGCGCGGGGTCAGGCAAATACGGTCGCCATGGCGGAAACCAACCTCACCATCTGCGCGCACGGTGATGCTTTCGGCCAGCCCTGTCTGATGGACATGAAAAAACGTATCCGATCCCAGATGCTCGGACACACCAACAACGCCCGA
>JAIUNA010000177.1 GCA_022565265.1 Roseinatronobacter sp.
AAATCCACCAACAGCCCGTTTGCACCATCGCTGATCACCTCTTCCACCGGGCCAGTGCGCGAACCAACCACCAGCGCGCCAAGGCTCATGGCTTCCAACATTGACCATGACAGCACGAAAGGCACTGTCAGATAGGCATGGGCGCGGCTGATTTGCAGCACTGTCGCATAATCGCGATACGGCACGCGCCCCAGAAAATGCACGCGCGACAGATCCAACCTGCCGGACACTTCGCGCAAGAACATCTCTCGCCAACTGCCCTGCGCGGGGCCGCGCGAATAGCTGGAACCATCGCCCCCCACAATCACCACCTGCGCCTCTGGCCGCGCGGCCAGCACATCGGGCAGCGCGCGAAAGAAAATATGCGCGCCGCGATAGGGTTCGATATTGCGGGCCACATAGGTCAGCACCTCGTCGCCCGCGCTTAGCCATCGGCCATTTGGCAAACGGAACTGCGCCGAAGGGCCGGGGCGCAGCGCGTCTGTATCGATCCCGTCATGGGTAATGGTGATCTTGGCGCGAAATTCGGGGGGGAAACTGTCGGCCTGCCATTCTGTTGGCGCAAGGGCGGCATCGGCCTGCACCATAGACAAGGCCAGATGCGCCTGACGTGCGATCACTGCCATACGCGCAGGCAGCGCATTTGTGCTGAATTCCGGATCAAACCCCACATCCAGCCCTTCGCTGGCATAGTAAAATTCGGCATAAACCAAAATCCGCGCCTTGGGCCAGACCTCGCGCAGAAACAGCGTCTCGCCCCAGCCGCCATGCCCGAAAATGACATCTGGCGCAAAACCCAGCGTGTCACGCATTTGCACGGCGGCAAGGGCCACGCGCTGCGCGCGATCTGTCATAGCGGTAAAACTGGTTCCCAGACGCGCCTCTCTGGGGTCTGGCTCTGGCGCGGGCATGGGATAACGATAAGTGCGAATTGCGGTTTGCTGCTGGTTCTTTTCTGCCGTCAGCGCTGCCACATTATGCCCCCGCGCCTGCAAGGCGGGGGCAAGATATCTGAACTGGGCCGGGAAATTCTGATGGATAAAAAGAATATTCAAAAACTTCCCTTCCCAAATTCACGCGGCCCCGATGCTTGTCATATCAAAGGCCGCTGCCAGAAGTGCGCGCGTATAGGCACTTTGCGGGGCTTCAAACACTTGCGCAATAGGGCCGGATTCCACCCCATCCCCCTGTTTCATGACAATCACCTTATGCGCCAAAGCGCGCACCACCCGCAAATCATGGCTGATGAACAGATAGGCCAGCCCATGCTTGCGCTGCAAATTACGCAACAATTCCACAATCTGCACCTGCACTGTCATATCCAGCGCGGAAGTGGGTTCATCCAGCACCACCAGCTTGGGCCGCAAGATCATGGCGCGGGCAATCGCAATGCGCTGGCGCTGGCCGCCGGAAAATTCATGCGGGTAGCGTTCCATCGTGGCCGGGTCCAGCCCGACTTCAGCCATGATTTCGGCCACCAACTCGCGCGAGGATCGGCCCGCAGGCACGCCATGCACGCCCAAACCTTCGGCAAGGATCTGCTCTACTGTCAGGCGCGGGCTAAGGCTTCCAAACGGATCTTGGAACACGATCTGCAAATGCCGCCGCAGATTGCGCAACTCGCGCGATTTGCGGCCCTGAATATCCGCACCCGCAAACCAGATCGGCCCTTCGCTGGCAATCAGGCGCAGAATGGCCAGGGCCAATGTGGTCTTGCCAGAGCCGGATTCGCCCACAATGCCCAGCGTCTCTCCGGTGCGCAGGGAAAGCGAGGCTGCATTTACCGCTTTCACATGCCCCACAGTCCGGCGCAAAAACCCGCGCTGGATGGGAAACCAGATGCGCAGATCATCCGTGCGCAAAATCTCTTGCGCGCCCGGCGGTACAGGCGCAGGCGTGCCAGAGGATTCCGCAGCCAGCAGCTTTTGCGTATAGGGGTGTTGGGGGGCCGCAAATATTTCGGCTGTTGGCCCCTGTTCCACAATCTCGCCGTCTTTCATCACACAAACGCGGTCGGCAAAGCGGCGCACGATGTTCAGATCATGGGTGATAAACAACAGGCTCATGCGCTCGGCGCGCTTCAGATCGACCAGCAATTCCAGAATCTGGGCCTGAATTGTCACATCCCGCGCGGTGGTGGGTTCATCAGCCACCAAGAGTTCCGGCCCATTGGCCAGCGCCATGGCAATCATCACACGTTGGCGCTGCCCACCCGATAGCTGATGCGGATAAGCACCCATGCGCGATTCCGCCTCCCGGATACCCACTTTTTCCAGCAATTCCAGCACACGCGCCCGCGCCTTGGCCCCGCTTAGCCCCTGATGCAGGGCAAGGCTTTCGGTGATCTGCATTTCTATCGTGTGCAGCGGGTTTAGCGATGTCATCGGTTCTTGAAAGATAAAGCTGATATCATTGCCGCGCACCTGCCGTAGCATTGCATCCGTTGCGCCCACAAGCTGATCACCCTTGAAAGTGACAGAGCCTTCCACCTGCGCAGAATCAGGCAATAGCCCCACAGTAGACAGCGCGCTTACCGATTTGCCAGACCCGGATTCGCCCACCAGAGCGACAGTTTCACCCTTATCCACATGGAAGGACACGCCGCGCACCGCGCGCACTTGCCGCCCTTCCTGCGTAAAGGTGACAGACAGGTTTTTGACATCCAGAACGCGGCTCATGAGAAAGTCTTTCTGGGGTCGAAGGCATCGCGCACGCCTTCAAAGATGAAAACAAGCAGCGACAGCATGATTGCGAAGGTGAAAAACGCCGAAAAGCCCAGCCAGGGCGCTTGCAGATTGTTGCGCGCCTGCAATGTCATCTCACCCAGGCTGGGCGCAGAGGATGGCAGGCCAAAGCCCAGAAAATCCAGCGCGGCCAGAGAGCCGATCACCCCTGTAATGATGAAGGGC
Source organism: Roseinatronobacter sp. (assembly GCA_022565265.1). Taxonomy (GTDB): domain Bacteria; phylum Pseudomonadota; class Alphaproteobacteria; order Rhodobacterales; family Rhodobacteraceae; genus Roseinatronobacter. The sequence goes on from JAIUNA010000177.1 coordinate 2,910, forward strand.
AAAAAGGTGAGTGTGGCCACCATCGCATTGGGCAGCACATGGCGGAACATGATCTTGGCATTGGAAACGCCCAAAGCCCGCGCCGCGCGCACATATTCAAAATTCCGCGCGCGCAGAAATTCCGCCCGCACCACGCCCACAAGCCCCGTCCAGCCAAACAGCGTCATCAGAAACACCAAGAGCCAGAAATTCATCACGAACATGGATGACAGAATGATGATGACATAAAGGGATGGCACAGAGTTCCACAACTCTATCACCCGCTGAAACAGCAAATCCAGCAAGCCACCGAAAAACCCCTGCACCGCCCCTGCCGCTATCCCGATGATGGATGTCATCGCCGTGACAATCAGCGCGAAGGTGATGGACAGGCGAAACCCGTAGATAATCCGCGCCAGCACATCGCGCGCGGTGTCATCCGTGCCAAGAAAATGGCTCTCATCCGCGGGCGAGGGGGCAGCGCGGCCAATATCATTGATCGTGTTATAGCTATAGGGGATCAACGGCCAAACCATCCAGCCCGGCACAACCTCTTGCCCATCCACAAAGCCCGTTGCGGCCTGCGCCATGGCCTCTTCCGGGTCATCCATGCACAGCTCTGCACCGCCTGTACGGATCAGGCATTGCACTTCGGGGTCACGATATACGGCCTCGGTGCGGAAATCGCCGCCGAAGGTGGTTTCAGGGTAGAAATTATGGATAGGGAAGAAATAGGCCCCGCGATAATTGATCACGATGGGCCTGTCATTGGCGATATATTCGGCAAATATCGACAGGCCATACAACACGCCCAGAATGATCAGCGACCAGAAGGCGCGGCGATTGGCCTTGAAGTTGCGCCAACGGCGGCGGTTGAGCGCTGAAACCGTAATCCCGAAACGGCGTTTCGGTTCGGGAATACGGGTTCCGCCCTCTGTCTGGGGCATGGGATCAGGGGCAGCGATGAACGCCTCTGTGCGGCTATCCATGGCTCATGTCTCCCGCGTTTCGAAATCAATACGCGGATCGATCCAGACATACATCAGGTCTGAAATCAGCCCCACCACCAGCCCGATCAGGCCAAAGACAAAGAGCGTGCCAAACATCACCGGATAATCGCGTGCCACTGTCGCCTCAAAGGCCAGCCGCCCCAACCCATCCAGCGAGAAAATCGTCTCGATAATCAGCGAACCGCCAAAGAACACGCCCACAAACACTGCCGGAAACCCCGCAATCACGATCAGCATGGCATTGCGGAACACATGGCCATACAGCACCTTGTTTTCCGCCAGCCCCTTGGCGCGGGCTGTCATCACATATTGCTTGCGGATTTCATCCAGAAAGCTGTTCTTTGTCAGAAGCGTAAGGGTGGCAAAGGCCGATATAGTGCTGGCAATCACAGGCAGCGTGATATGCCAGAAGTAATCCGCCACTTTGCCCAAGGGGGTTAGGGTATCCCACACCTCTTGCGGGCTGGTCAGGCCACGGGCGGGGAAAATCTGCCAGTAAGACCCGCCTGCAAACAGCACCAGCAACAGGATGGCAAACAGGAAACCGGGGATCGCATAGGCCACAATGATCAGGCCAGAGGTGAAGGTATCAAACCGCGAACCATCCTTCACCGCCTTGCGAATGCCCAGCGGGATAGAGACGAGATAGGCAATCAGCGTAGACCACAGGCCCAGCGTGATAGAGACAGGCAATTTTTCAATCACCAGATCGATCACAGAGATAGACCGAAAGTAGCTTTGCCCGAAATCAAAGCGCATATAATTCCACATCATATGCAAAAATCGCTCCAACGGGGGTTTGTCAAAGCCAAACTCGCGCTCCAACTGTGCGATAAATTCGGGCGGCAGGCCGCGTGCGCCCTGATAGCGCTCATTCTCGATCGCGCCCACATTCACATCGGCCGCGCCCCCGTCAAAGCCCCCGAACACATTGCCTTGCCCTTCCATCTGGGCAATCACCTGTTCGATCGGGCCTCCGGGCACGAATTGCACCAGAAAGAAATTGATCACCATCACCCCCAGCAATGTGGGGATGATCAAGGCCAGACGTCGCGCGATATAGGCGCCCATTGTTTACCTCAAGGCGCCAGCGGCGCGCAATTCGTTAAATCGATCGGCGTTGAACCACCAGAAATCCAGCTCTCCGGTGGAATAGGGCGGAATATCTTCGGGGCGCTGCAAGATATCCCAATGCGCCACCCAGACAGTATCATTAAACCATGCCGGGATCATGAAATGTTCATAACGCAACACCCTGTCCAGCGCCATCAGGGCCGCGTCGCGGGTTTCGGGGTCGGGCGCATCCAAAGACAGGTCTATCACCGCATCCACCAGCGGGCTGCGCAGCCCGGCGGGGTTGAACACATCATCGGCAGCCTCAGAGCCATAGCGCTGGTGCAGCCCGGTTCCGGTATCCATGAAGGCAGCATATTGATCGAAGATCATATCATAATCGCGGTTGCGGCGGCGGTCTGTGTGCTGGGCGGGGTCAATACGCTGAAAGCGGGCATCAATGCCCAAACCCTGCAAATTCTGGGTGAAGGTTTCGACGATCGAATCCATCGTGGCCGATCCGGCGCTGGAAACGGGAATTTCTATTGTCATGCGCTGGCCGTTGGCATTGCGCAGCGCGCCTGCGCTATCCACACTCCAGCCCGCCTCTTCCAGCAAGGCAGCCGCGCGGCGCATGTTGCGGCGGTCTGTCAGGCGCGTTGCGTCCGAGGCATGGGGCATGCGCGCAGGGTCTGCCAATATCTCTGCGGGTACAAGATCACCCAGCGATTGCAACAACTCCAACTCCAGCCCTTCGGGCGGGCCATCGGCCTGAAAGCGCGTGCCTTGGGTAAAGGAAACGCGCTGCTGGAACAGGCCATATTGCAGGGTCTCATTTGTCCATTCAAAATTCCACGCCAGTGTAATGGCCTCGCGCACGCGCTTGTCTTGCAGGAAATCGCGGCCCAGATTGAACACAAAGCCTGTGGGGGTGGGGGCAAAACCGGTGGGCAATTCCTCGCGGATCACATGGCCGCGCGCAATGGCGGGAAAATCATAACCCGTCGCCCATTGGCGCGAATTGTTTTCAGCGCGGAAGGTATATTCGCCTGTCTTGAATGCTTCAAAAGCGGCAGCGCCATCGGCAAAATATTCCACGCGAATTTCATCAAAGTTATGCCGCCCGCGATTGATCGGCAGATCATTGCCCCAATAATCAGGGTTACGGCGATAGGTAATGCGGCGATTCACCTCGAAACTGTCCAGCATATAGGGGCCGGAACCGGGAGAGATTTCCATGCGCGATTCGTCCAGCCGCGCGCCTGTCGCCTCATACCACGCTTTGGAAAAAACGGGCGTGCTGCCCACCTGATCAATCAGCGAGCGGCGCGAAATCCCATCGGCAAAGGTGAATTTCACTGTGTGATCGTCCAGCGCCTCTGCGCTTGTCACGCGCGCACTGACAGCTTGGGCATAGGATGGCAGGCCCTGTTCCAGAAACAGGTTATGCGAGAAAACCACATCATGCGCCGTGAGCGGCGTGCCATCGGAAAACCGCGCTTCCGGGCGCATGTGGAAAATAACCCATTCCTTGGTTGCGGGGTATTCCAGCGCATGGGCCAGCAAACCGTAGGATTCGCCGTAAGCATCGGCAGGAACAAGGCCGCCGCCCATCGGCTCTGATGTTTCCAGCAGGCTTTCATAAATGGACGCAGACATCACCCCAGCCCGCCCGCGCCGGGTAAAGGGGTTCATGGAATCAAACGTGCCCTGCGCCGAGATTGCGATCATGCCACCCTTGGGCGCATCCGGGTTAACATAGCGCAGATGCTCGAAATCCGGCGCGTAGCTTAGATCCCCGTA
>JAIUNA010000178.1 GCA_022565265.1 Roseinatronobacter sp.
ATGAGGAAGGCGGCGTTCTGACAGAGGCCGTGCGCCGCAGGCCCTATCAGGTGGTCTTGTTTGACGAGGTGGAAAAAGCCCATCCCGAAGTTTTCAACGTGCTGTTGCAGGTGCTTGATGACGGGGTGCTGACCGACAGCCACGGGCGCACCGTGGATTTCAAGCAAACGCTGATCATCCTGACATCCAACCTTGGCAGCCATGCACTAAGCCGGATGGATGCGGGCGCGGATAAAGCACAGGTGAAAGCCGAGGTGATGGATGCCGTGCGCGCCCATTTCCGCCCCGAATTCCTGAACCGTCTGGATGAAACCGTGATCTTTGACAGGCTCTCGCGCGGGGATATGGATACGATTGTCGATATCCAGATGGCGCGGCTGTTGAAGCGCCTGTTGGCGCGCAAGATCACACTGGAACTGGACGCAGGCGCGCGCACATGGCTGGCCGATAAGGGGTATGATCCGGTTTATGGCGCACGCCCGCTGAAACGGGTGATCCAGCGCTATTTGCAAGACCCGCTGGCACAAATGCTGCTGGCAGGCGAGGTGCTGGACGGTGCGAGCGTGCCGGTTACGGGCAGCGCAGATGGGCTGGTGATCGGGGATCACACTGTGCAGGACGATGACGCACCGCGCATGAAACTGGTGCATTAGAGCATGTCGCGCAAAAGTGGGAACCGGTTTTGCGCAAAAAGACATGCGACCACTTAAGGTTAGAGTGGGGCGCGTGAATGCAAATGAACGCGACACGCTCTAACGCAGTTTCAGAAAAAAGGTGACAGAGTTTTTCGGTGTTTTGGTGAAACACTGAAAAGCCTAAAGGCCGATACAATCCAAGCGGGGGCCATTCCCCGCTTGGAACCGCGCCAAAGAAAGGCCAGTCTGGGCAGGGTGCAAGCCCCCCCGCTTCAGTGAAAATCCCGGCTGGGGAAAATCTGGCGGGCCTGTTCGCGCGGGTGGCGCACCGAACGGGGCTGGCGGGTCAGAACCGGGCGGCGGGCCTCATCTGCGCGCCCTTGGGTAGGGTCAATCACCCCGCGCCCCAAAGCGCCCAGCATATCCGAGCAATCCTCGATCCTCTCGGCAATCACATGGATCACCGCGCCCTCACGCTGCACCCGGCCTGTCACGCGCAACAACCGCCCCCCCAGCACCGCGCGGCGGTGGTGTTCATATACCTTTGGCCAGACCACGATATTGCTTACCCCGGTTTCATCCTCCAGCGTGATGAAAATCACGCCAGAGGCCGTGCCGGGGCGCTGGCGCGTAATCACCAGCCCGCATACGGCCACCCGCCCGCTTGTCTGCGCAAGGGCCTGATGCGGCTCAATCCCCGGCAGGCCGGGGCGCAGCAATTCCATCGGATGCGCGCGCAGGCTCAGGCGCAGTGTCAGATAATCCTCGACCACGGCCTCGCCCAAAGACAGGGGCGGCAGGGTGACAGGGTGCTCGGCAATGCTCTCGCCCTCCAGCCCCAGATCAAACAGCGGCAAGGGTTTGGGCGCGCGCAATGCCCGCACCGCCCAAAGTGCCGCGCGCCGATCCAGCCCCAGACAAGCCAGCGCATCGGCCTCTGCCAGCCGTGTCAGCGTGGCGGGCGCAACCCCGGCGCGCCGCCACAGGCTATCAAGATCGGGGTAGCCATTGGCCCGCGCAGCCACAATCCATTCGGCATCTTCCACCCCCATGCCGCGCACCTGCCGAAACCCAAGGCGCAGCGCAAGGCTGCCATTCGCGCGGCGCTCCAGCGTGCAATCCCAGTGTGAATGATTCACGCTTACGGGCCGCACCTCTATTCCGTGGTCGCGCAGATCGCGCACAATCTGGGCAGGGGCATAAAACCCCATCGGCTGGCTATTAAGCAGCGCGCAGGCAAAAGCCGACGGATGATGGCGCTTGAGCCATGCCGAAGCATAGACCAAAAGCGCGAAACTTGCGGCATGGCTTTCGGGAAAGCCATATTCGCCAAAGCCTTCAATCTGGGCAAAACAGCTTGCGGCGAAATCGGGGGTATAGCCGCGTTCTGCCATGCCTGCCAGAAACCGATCCCGAAAGCTGCCAATCGTGCCCATGCGTTTGAACGTGGCAAGGCTGCGGCGCAGGCGGTCGGCCTCTTCGGGGGTGAAGCCTGCCGCGACAACGGCAATCTGCATCGCCTGTTCCTGAAACAGCGGCACGCCCAGCGTGCGCTCCAGCACGCCGCGCAATTCGGGGCTGGGCAGATGCACGGCCTCTTTGCCCTGACGGCGGCGAATATAGGGATGCACCATACCACCCTGAATCGGGCCGGGGCGCACAATCGCCACCTCTATCACCAGATCATAAAAGCAGCGCGGGCGCATGCGCGGCAGGAAATTCATCTGCGCGCGGCTTTCCACCTGAAACACCCCAACCGCATCGGCCCGGCACAGCATGTCATAGGTGGCCCCATCCTCGCGCGGCAGGTTTTCCAGCGTGTAGCGCTTGCCCCCGGCCCCGGCCACCAGATCAAAACATTTGCGGATACAGGTCAGCATCCCAAGGCTGAGGATATCCACCTTCAAAATGCCCAGCGCGTTGATGTCATCCTTGTCCCATTCAATAACCGTGCGCCCCTCCATCGCGGCATTCTCGATCGGGCAAAGCGCATCCAGCCGGCCCTTGGTAATCACAAACCCGCCCACATGCTGGCTTAGATGGCGGGGAAAGCCGATAATCTCTGCAATCAATGCCATCGTCTGCGCAAGGCGCGGCTCTGTCGCGTCAAGCCCCAGTTCTGCCAGCCGCTCTGGCGCGGGCGCGCCAGAGCGCCAGCCCATCGAGGAAGAAGCCAGCGCCGAAACCATATCCCCCGACAGCCCCATCACCTTGCCCACCTCGCGCACGGCGGCGCGGGCGCGAAAATGGATCACGGTTGCTGTCAGCCCCGCGCGTTCGCGGCCATAGCGGGCGTAGATATGCTGGATCACCTCTTCCCGCCGCTCATGCTCGAAATCCACATCGATATCAGGCGGCTCGCCGCGCGCTTCGGACATGAACCGCTCGAACACCATGGAAATCGTATCGGGGGCAACTTCGGTAATGCCCAGTGCATAGCAAATGACCGAATTCGCCGCAGACCCCCGGCCCTGACAGAGAATCCCCCGCCCCCGCGCAAAGGCCACGATATCATGCACTGTCAGGAAATAGGCGGCAAAGCCCAGCGCCTTGATGATGCGCAGCTCTTTGGCCACTTTCGCGGCGGTATCGGGCGGCGTGCCATCTGGAAAGCGCCGCCACAGCCCCTCTTGCACCAGCCGTTCCAGCCGCGCTTGCGCAGGCTCTCCATCGGCAATCTCGTCAGGGTATTCATAAGACAATTCATCCAGACTGAACGCGCAGCGATCTGCGATTTCCAGTGTGCGGCGGATGGCAGCCGGGTGGCGCGCAAAAATCCGCGCCATCTCTGCCCCCGATTTCAGCCGCGCCTCGGCATTGGGCAGGGCGCGCGCGCCCAGGCCATCTATGGTGCAGCCCAGGCGTAAACAGGCCAGCACATCGGCCAGCTTGCGCCGCCGCGCGGCATGCATCAGCACATCGCCCACAGCCACCATGGGCAAAGCCAACCGCGCGGCCAGATGCGCGCGCCCCTCCAGCCGCGCCCCATCGCCCCCATCATAGCGCGGCGCGGCCCCCAGATAGCACTTCCCCGGCCAACTGGCCGCAACAGCCCGGATCTGCGCCAGATCACCCGGCGCGCAATGATCGGGCGGCAGGGCGTTCAGCACCATATCCGCCCCGCGCGCCAGCAGCTCAGCTTGGCGCAAATCGCACTGCCCCTTGGGTGCGCGGCGCTTGCCAAGGCTTAGCAGGCGCGACAGGCCCGCATAGCCCGCGCGGCACAAAGGCAGCGCCAGCCATTCCACAGCACTATCGGCCAGCACCAGCCGCGCCCCCACCACCAGCCGGGGCAAGGCGCCCTGCGGGGCAGGCAGGGCCGCGCCGATATCGGTCTGGCGGCTGGAACTGTCTGTCTGGCGCTGCGAGCGGATGGGCAGCCCCTCGGCCTGCGCGCGGGCCAGTTCACGCAACGCCACATGCGCGCGCACCACCCCGGCCAGCGAATTGCGATCCGTGATTGCAATCGCGGCCAACCCCAGTTCAGCCGCCCGCGCCACCAGCTCTTCAGGGTGCGACGCCCCGTGCAAAAACGTGAAATTAGAAGTCACGCAGAGTTCGGCATATCCCTCTGGGCCATGTCCCGACATTGGTTTCCTTCAGCACACAAGACAAATGTTCTATATTTGTTCTTGCACGATTCGGACAAGCCCCTGTGATAGGGAAACAGCCCAATGCGCCCCACCTGACGAAATCGTCCCATGTTCCAGACACGGCCAGTGATGAGGGGCCGCTCTGCGGGGATTTGCAGACGGTCGGGAACCTCCCCAAGCCGCACCACACCGTTACCGGATATCTTGCGCCCGGTGCTGAGCATCCGTGCGCCGGAATGTCAGGTAATGCGGCTTGCGCCCCTCGCGGAGGGCCTTTTGTTCATAGCGGGTAGATAGCCAATCGGCCCAGGGGGTTTCCCAATCGGCAGGGCTTGGGGTAAGGCAGTCAAACCCGGCGGGCGGCACTTCGGCCAGTGTCTGGCGCACATAATCGGGAATATCCGTTGCCACCCGAAATATTGCGCCGGGTTTGAGAACACGGGCCAGCGGGTTCAGGTAATCCGGCGTCACAAAGCGGCGGCGGTGATGGCGCTGTTTGGGCCAGGGATCGGGATAGAGCAGAAAGGCGCGCTCCAGACAGGCATCGGGCAGCACTTCCAGCACTTCGCGCACATCCCACGGATAGATGCACAGGTTACGGATACCGGCTTGCCGGATCTTGCCCAACAGCATGGCCACACCGTTGATATACGGCTCGCAGCCCAGAAACCCCACATCCGGATTGAGCGTGCATTGATGCACCAGATGCTCACCCCCGCCAAACCCGACTTCCAGCCAGAGCGGCCGCCCCGCCCCAAAGAATTGCGCGGGATCAACCGGGCTGCGGGCGGGGTTTTCCTCCGGACTGACGCCCTTGGGACGCAGCGCGTGCAAATCTTCCTCCAGATAGCGCTTTTGCGCCGGCCTGAGGGTCTTGCCCTTGATCCGGCCATAGAAATTGCGATTGTCCGACGGGGAAGATGGGGCAGTCATAAAGCTCTCCGCAATGCGCGCGCGGTATGCCCCCCTGCCGCCGCCGCGTCAAGCCTGCAAGGGCCACAGAAACCTCAGGGGATATTTGCCCGGATGGCAGAGACACATTGCGCGTCTGGCCCGGCGAAGGTTAGGGGGCGCTCGCGCCCTCTCTTGGGCCTTTGGCCCAATTCACACCCTGAGGATATTTGAGCCAAGATGAAATTGGCAGGCATATTGCGCCCATAGCCGTACCACGGGGAGCCATGGGCGGCGGATGTCATGGCGAGATGACGCGAAAATGGCGGCTATATGGCGTGCCGATATCGTGGTTGCTGAGCGGCTATGGCGGCATTTTGGCCCTATCAAGCCAGTGACATATTTTCGCAAGAACACCTCTCGGCCATGTCTGACATCGCGGTACGTACGATTCAGCGTATTGAGCGCGGGGCGGCAGCAAATGCGGAAACACTGAAATGTCTTGCTGCGGCGTGTAATGTCGATTTTGGCGAACTCAGAAAGAAAACGGCCATGCCTGCCAATCTATCAACACTGCCGGAACTGGCACAGGACGAACGCGAAGCCATGGAATATGTCCTTGATATACAGGGGTTTTACACCCATCTGATACAATATGGTGCCGTGATGGTGATGCTGATAGGCACTAACCTTTGGACAAGCCCCGGCTTATTCTAGAGCGTGGTCGCATGTCTTCTTGCGCAAAACCGGTTTCCAGTTTTGCGCGCCATGCTCCATGCAATCTTTCCGACCATTGGCTGGGGCTTTGGCGTGGCTGTGCATGATCTGTCGGTTTTCGGAGTGATCACCCTGTTCGGGCGCGATTGGCAGAAACGCCAGATCAGGAAACGTCTGGGCAGATAGCTGCAAGGCGCATGAAAAAGCCCTGCCAATCCGGCAGGGCTTTCGCATAAAACAGCTACGGAAAGGATCAGTTCTTCGCGTAGAATTCGACCACGAGATTGGGTTCCATCTGCACCGGATAGGGCACATCGCCCAAGGCCGGAGTGCGCACGAAAGTGGCTGTCATCTTGGAATGATCAACTTCCAGATAATCGGGCACATCGCGCTCTACCAGCGCCACAGCTTCCAGCACGATGGCCAGTTGCTTGGATTTGTCGCGAATGGCAATAACGTCGCCTTCCTTGACACGGTAGCTGGGGATGTTCACGCGCTGGCCATTAACGGTGACATGGCCGTGGTTCACAAACTGGCGTGCAGCAAAGACGGTTGGCACGAATTTCGCGCGGTAGATCACGGCATCGATGCGACGCTCCAACAGGCCAATCAGGTTTTCACCGGTATCGCCCTTAACGCGCTCGGCCTCGGCATAGATGCGGCGGAATTGCTTTTCCGTCAGATCGCCGTAATAACCCTTGAGCTTTTGCTTGGCGCGCAGCTGCGTGCCGAAATCCGACAGCTTGCCCTTGCGGCGCTGGCCGTGCTGGCCGGGGCCGTATTCGC
>JAIUNA010000179.1 GCA_022565265.1 Roseinatronobacter sp.
CCATCCCGATGATCCACCATTTCAACTAATGGGCTTGCCACGCATCATGTCCACCGACGCAGATTACAGCGCCATCATGGAAGCGGTTGAGCTTTCCGCGAATGGGATTACGCTTTGCTCTGGTTCGTTGGGCGCGCGCCCCGACAATGATATTCCCGGCATGATGGACAGGCTTGGGGCGCGGGTGCATTTCCTGCACATGCGCAATGTGCAGCGCGAAACAGATGCCGTTGCAGGCAGCTTTTACGAAGCAGAACATCTGGGCGGGGGCACAGACATGGTGGCTTTCATCGCAGCGGTTCTGCGCGAAGAGGGGCGCCGACGCGCAGTTGGTCGCGCCGATTGCTCCATTCCGATGCGGCCCGACCATGGCCAGGATATTCTTGACGATCTGGGGCGCAAGGCGCAGCCGGGCTACCCTTCTATCGGGCGGCTGAAGGGCCTTGCAGAGTTGCGCGGCATCATGACAGCGCTGACACATCCGATTGAGGGGATTCGGGGCTGAGTGCGGCCCTGTCCCCTTATGGTGCATAAGCCTTGTGGCGGTGTTACAGGGTCTTGAGATATTCCAGCAAGGCCGCGCGCTCTGCCTCTGTCAGGCCGTCGCTATATAGATGTCCGGCCTTGCCATAGCCCGGTACAGTGGTGTCATAAATCGCGGCACGTTCCGCCGCCGTGGCTGCGCCCTCCTTGCCGAAAGGCAGCGCCGGAAACTGCCAGCCCAAAGCGGTGAAATCATAGGCGCGCGGGGTCACATGCCGCCAGAATTCCGGGCGCAAACTGCTGTCCAGTACCGCTTCCAGACTGGGCACAGAACCGTTGTGAAAATAGGGCGCAACAGCCCATATCCCATCCAACGGCGGCGCGATATAGCCCTCTGCCGGGGCAGCGCGCACTGTGCCACCATGGGGCGAGCGGTCTACCCAAGCAAAAAAACGATCTAGGCTGCCATCTGTCATGGAGCGCGCATAAAGCGGGTCTGTCCCGATATCGTCCAGCGCGATCACCCGATTGGGAAAGCGCGGCTCATCGCCATATGTACCATGACACGCCGCACAATGGCGGGCAAAAAGCCTGTTCCCCTCGGCCGCCAATGCGTCATCAATCTCAGCGGGAAAGGCGGGTGGGCCAAGGCTTTCCAGATAGGCGCGAATATCGGGGGCGAATTGGTCAATCTCTTCCAATTCTGCCACGCTATCGGCGCAGAGCAGAGAAGCGAACAACATATAGCGCGAATGATCGCCCCGCCCGATCGTGGTGTAAAACATCGCGTTTTTCTTGCCCATCCACCACCAGGGCGGCGTGCGCAATGGGACAGGATCGTGTGGCGGAGGATCAATCAGCGGGGTTTGTGACCAAGCCATCGTGCGCGGATCACGATGGGCCATCAAGGCCCAACTCAGATTGGTGGCGGGGTTCATGCCCAAAGTGCGGGTCTGGATATAGGGGGCAATCCGCTCTATCCTGTCGGCCCAATGTGTCCAGGCGGCACTCTCGGCCTCGGTTTGCACAAAGCGGCCAACCTGCGTCACAAGCTGGCGGGGATCGCCGGTAAAATCTGCAAAAGCATCGCCCAGGCCGATAACAATCTCATCCCCCAGACGCGCGGCATGACAAACAAGGCAGTTGTTCGAGACAATCTCTACCCCATCCGCATTCACATGCGCGGTCAGGAAATAAGGCAGTTCGGCATTGCGCCCTTCACGCCCTGGAATCAACAGATCAGGGTTTGTTTCCGGTGCAACCCGGCGATAGGCGGCATAAGGCATCCCGCAACTGACATAGGGCTGGTTTATCAGCGCGGCATATCCGGCCTCTGGGTCGCCGGGGCGCTGGGGGCTGGGCGCGACCTCGCCCGCGGGCGAGCGGAACCTGTCGGGATCAGAGCTGTTGCGCGAAATCGGGCCAAACACTGCCCAAAGCGCCACCGCCGCCAGCGCAAGACCCACTCCCAACCCTATTGCACGCTTTGGTATCGGCATTGTCATGTCCCGCCCTGTGCCAGTTGCAAAAGCCCCATGCCCTGCACTGGCTGGCCATTCACCATCCCGTCAACCCTGACCAGACCCGACCAGACAGGCGTGATGAATGCCTGTTCCTGCGCAGCAAAGACCGGCGCAACTGTCACTGTCACTGTATCATCCAATGTGATCTGCCATTCAACTGGCCATACCCCGGTTTCGCCCTGCCAGAGGCGCAGAAATTCCAGCTTTGCGCGCTGCGTGCCGATCTGGCTGGCCTGACCATCCGCATCAATCAACAGCGCATCCACCGCGGGGCTGCCCTGCCCGTCGCGCCGCCGTGAGGTGATCAACACCAGATCATCACCTGTATCAAGCTGCACAAGCAACCTGTCAGAGATCACAGGCCCAGCCCCCGGCAGTGGCAATTCGCCCCAGACATGCTCGAACCACCCAAGCCCTGTGACCGCAATCTCGCCCTCTGGCGTGGCCACTGTGCCGCTAACCTCAAGCCGGGTGAACGCATAGCCCTGAAATGGGGCATCAGCGCCCGCCAGCGGTAGCGGCGCTTTGCTGGCCACAAGTTCCAGCGTGATGCTCACATCATCCACCGCCGCGCGAAACTGCCACGGTGCGGCCGCCGTGCCCTGTGCAAAGCGCAAGGCCCATGTATCCAGCCGCAATTCCTGCATCTCGTTGTCATACCCGGCCAGTTGCGCAAATCCGCGCGCAAAACGCTCTTCTCCCCGCACAGGGCTGCCGGGCTGCGCCGAGGCGATGACATGGGCGCGGTACATATCACGCATATCCCAGATATTCCCATTTGCTGCATCGGCGGGTGGAATTATGCCTTGGCGCAAAACCGAAAACTGGACTGTCATCGGGGCCAGATCCGGCCCTTGCAACTGTGCTGACATCTGCCAAAGCTCCGCAGCCGCCAAAGGGTGCGCGGCGTGATCATCGGGCAGGCGCAAGGCCCAGTCGTGCGCAGGCCGTTCAAACCCTGTGCTCTCTGCCCCGGATAACGCACCGATCCAATCATCCACAACAGTCGGGGCGGGTGTGTTGGCTGAAAAATAGGCCGGGCGCAGATAGAATATCGCCGCCAGAACCCCTGCAAGGCCAAGCAGGGCAGAGAGGAAGAAACCGCGTTTTGCCACCATATCCGAAAATCCCAGATTGAACGCAGCCTGTGCCGGGACAAAGCCAAATTCCGTTACCTTACGGGGCAATCTAGTGCAATCTGACCCGCTGCAAACCGGTTTTTTGCCGCGCGCTGCCACCGCGATTTACAAACGCCGTACCGCTGGTTGGCCCGCACGCAGCCCTCCGTCATATCTGGCACGCTTACGGAGTTCCCAGTCTAATTTGTAAAAACTCACTTTATAGATTGTAAATGCTCATATTAGAGCATATCTCCCAGAGCGCTACAGGAGACCCCGAATGCCTGAAAACAACTGTAACGCCAGCTGGTTTCTGGCGCAGCTCAAGCCCAACAGCTACCGCATTGCGCAACGCAATCTTGCGCAGCAAGGCTTTGCAACCTTCCTGCCCATGACCGAAGAAACACGGCGCTTGCGCGGTGTGTTTGTCACGCAGTTACGGCCCTTGTTTCCCGGATACATCTTTGTGGAGCTGGATATGCGGCAGGGCAGTTGGCGCGCTGTAAACTCAACAATCGGGGTAACACGGCTGGTTCGTCTTGGGCCACATCCCACCCAAGTGCCGACGGAACTTATTCAGCATTTGCAGCGGGGCTGCGATCCGTCAGGTAGGCTGCGGGCACAGCAACACCTCACACCCGGCGATACGGTAATGTTGCGCCGCGGGCCATTTGCAGAATTCGTTGCGACAATCGATTCAGTTGCACCAGATCAGCGTGTCTGGGTGCTGATGGAGATCATGGGCGCATCAACACGTGTGGCCGTGAGCGCCGAAAACCTGTCCATGGCAGGCCACAAGACGGCCACAGCCTCTTAAATCAAATCCAGGAGCAGCAGCGCCCCGACTGCCAAGGCCAACAAAACCACAGTCTCGATCACCACAATCGCCAGATGCCCGCCCCCTACGGCTGTCAGCGCCTTGAGAGACGTCTTTACCCCAAGTGCGGCAATGGCGGTAATCAGACAGGCACGCGAAACCGTATCCACTTGCGCCACCAGCGCCGCGGGCAATTCGACAGCGCTGCCCAAGCCAACCAAAGCCAAAAAAAGCACCATAAACCACGGCAAAAGCGGAATTTTGCCTTTTGTCGTCTCCTGCCCCGGCCCAGCCACGCGCAACACCAGCACAATCGCAATCAGCACAATCGGCAACATGGCCACGCGGAACAACTTGGTTATGGTCGCCATCTCTCCGGCGGCATCCGAAACGGAAAACCCTGCACCGACCACCTGCGCCACATCATGGATTGTCGCGCCGATCAGAAAGCCCTGTTGCAATTCGCTAAAGCCCAGCTTCTGAAACAGCAGCGGATACGCCACCATCGCCACAGTAGAAAGCGCGGTCACGGCCATGACAGTAAAGAGCGTGTTACGCTCTGTCTTTTCATTGGGAGGGATCACCGCAGCAATGGCCAGCGCCGCAGATGCCCCGCAAATTGCCACTGCCCCGCCTGTCAGCAGCGCAAAGCGCCATTGGCGCCGAAAGAGTGGGGCGGCCAGAAAGCCCGTGCCAATTGTCAGCGCGATCAGCCCGACCAGCACGCCCGCACCCACAAGCCCGATCTGGGCAATATCATCCATCGCAATCCGAATGCCTAAAAGGCCCACACCCAGACGCAAAATGAATTTCGCGCCGAACTCCACGCCTGCGCGGCATGGCCCCTCTTCATGCAGGAAGTTGAACGCCATTCCCAGCAACAGCGCAAACAGCATCACCGGCGCGCCGTAATGCGCCCCCAGAAAGGCAGAGGCGGCAGCAATAGTTGCGGCCAGCATCAGCCCCGGCAGAAGTGGCGCACCCCATGAGCGGAGTTGGTCGATGCGGGTCATGATATCCTCGGTCAGAAAGAAAGGGGCGGGCAGAAAGAAAAGGGGCGGGCAAATCGCCCCCCCCCGCCCTTGCGGAAGGCCAAATCAGGCCGAACGATAGAGCTTTGTCATCGAAAATTCCCGATGCCCCAGCGCCTCTGCGGCTGTCACGCGGCCATTGGCAGTGCGCTTGATCATCTCAATGAGCGCATCACCTGCCTGATCAATGGTCATGTCACGGCGCAAAACGCCCGTTACATCCACATCAATATGTTCAGACATGGTACGCAATGTGCGCGGGTTGCCAGAGATTTTGATGACCGGAACAATCGGATTGCCCACAACATTGCCTTGCCCGGTGGGGAAGGTATGGATCACATAGCCCGCCGCCGCCATCAGCGTCACACATT
Source organism: Roseinatronobacter sp. (assembly GCA_022565265.1). Taxonomy (GTDB): domain Bacteria; phylum Pseudomonadota; class Alphaproteobacteria; order Rhodobacterales; family Rhodobacteraceae; genus Roseinatronobacter. The sequence continues at coordinate 5,344 of JAIUNA010000179.1, forward strand.
CCGCCGCCGCAGATGACGTATCCATGAAATACAGGCCCCGACCCTTTGCAGGCGCTTCGGCAGGTTCCAGAACATCGATATAGGTCGAGGTACGGCCAATCTTTTCCAGATTGCCCAATGCCTTTTCCTCAATCGTGGACAGACCGCCCAGAATGTTGCCCTTGGTGGGCTGGCTATCGGACAGGTCAGAGGTTTTGAACTGTTCGATCACATCATCCTGATAGGATTTCCATGTTTGCATGAACTTCTCGCCCACTTCGGGCGATGCCGCGCGCTTGACGCAGATATGTTCCGCGCCCGTGATTTCGGATGTTTCACCGAACACACCATAAAGGCCATGCGGCAACAGCTTGTCATACATATTGCCCACAGTCGGGCAGGAGGAAAGGCCCGTGGTGGTATCGGATTCACCGCATTTGGTGGACACCCACAAATCTGTCAGCGGGCAATCTTCCTTTTGCAGCTCGGTTGCCCAATGGACATATTCCTTGGCCTTCCAGCTGGCTTTGCGGATGGTTTCAAAATCGCCGTTCTGCTCAATCCAGAACCCTTCGACGGGTTTGCCGGTCTTGGCAATGCCATCGACGATGATTTTCGTCCATTCGGGTTCAATCCCGATCACCACAACGGCGGCGACATTGGGGTTTGCGCCTGTGCCAATGATCGTGCGGAAATGCAGATCCAGATCTTCGCCAAACTGCAAGCGCCCGTAAGCGTGCGGGATTGCCATCGTGCCTTTGACGTTATTGGCCACTGCCTCGCAGGCTGCGTTTGAAATATCATCCACCGGCAGGATCAGCACATGGTTGCGCACGCCCACACGGCCATTTTCACGGCTCCATGCCTTGACAGTTTCTTGTGTGAAATCAAAAGCGATTGTGTGTTTCCCCTTACCAGCGCTTGGTTTTCATATTGTGGGTATGGACATGGCCACCAATTTCGGCGCTGCCCACCATCTTGCCGATATCCTCGCCATATTTGATGACGGTATCGCCCTCTTTCAGCGCGGCCAGCGCCACCTTGTGGCCGATGGGAATATCGGATTTCGCTGTCAGGCGAAAATCCGAGTTATCTTCGGTGCATACGCACAGCATATCCGTGCCAGCGGTCAGCCCCTCTACCACGACAACACCGACATTGTCGGCCTTGTCATGGACAAGCAATTGCGGATGGGTATTTGCAGTCATGGTCTTTTCTCTCCCTTTGGTGTCGAATTTGGGTCAGCTTTGGGCGAGGCCCGTCAGCGTATCGTAAAGCGCTGTC
>JAIUNA010000180.1 GCA_022565265.1 Roseinatronobacter sp.
CAGTTGCATGCCCGAAACCACGCCCGCATCACGCGCATTCATCGCCGCCACAACCTGCAAGCCGGGGGGGATAACGGCCTGTGTGGTGACATCGCCTGAAGGGCCAAGATCTTCCATCAGGGCGGCGCGCACCAGTGGCTCTATCAGCAATTCGGGCAAGGGGGCGTGTGTCATGCTTGGGCAACCTCTGTCATCTGCGCGCCCGTCTGCGCCAATGTCAGGCGCGAGCGCTGTGCAAGTGCGGGATCGGGCAAGGGGAAATCATCGCGCCAATGCGCGCCGCGGCTTTCGCGGCGGTTATGGGCGGCAGTGGCAATCAAAAGCGCCGTGGCGCACATATTGGCAAAATCGGCACTTGGGGCATGCAAAGCCTGCAACGCGCGAATGCGGGTGATCGCCTGCGCCAGCCCTGTGGCCGTGCGGCGCACGCCCACATGCGCTGTCATCACCTGCCGCAACTGCGCCACCAGCCCCTCCTCCAGCGCCACGCCCCCTATGGGGAAATCCAGCACAACAGGGGCGGCGGGTATAGCGCCAAGTTGCGGCGCAATATCCTGCGCGGCACGGCGGGCAAAAACCAGCGCCTCCAACACCCCGTTGGAAGCCAGACGATTGGCCCCGTGCAACCCTGTCGAGGCCGCTTCGCCACATACCCACAGACCGGGCAGAGAGGCCCGGCCCTGCGCATCTGTGGCCACCCCGCCCATATGGTAATGTGCAGCGGCGGCAATCGGGATGGGGGCGCGCGTTGGGTCTATCCCGGCGCGGCGGCAGGCTTCGGCCACAGCAGGAAAGCGGGTGTTTATCTCTGGGCCGATGGCGGCGCGTGTGTCCAGCATCGGGCGCGCGCCTGCTTGGGTTTGGGCGAAAACGGCGCGCGCGACAATATCGCGCGGCGCAAGTTCGGCCAGCGGGTGCGCCCCGTCCATGAAATGCACCCCCGCAGCCGTGACCAGCCGCGCGCCTTCGCCGCGCAGGGCCTCTGTTGCCAGTGGCGCGGGATCAAGGCCCAAATCCATCGCGGTGGGGTGAAATTGCACGAATTCCATATCGGCCATCACTGCGCCCGCCCGCGCGGCCATGCCCATCACCTGCCCGCGAATGCGCGGCGGGTTGGTTGTCAGCGCATATAACCCGCCAGAGCCACCGCCAGCCAGCAACACCGCAGGCGCGCGCAGCGCTGCCGCGCGCGAGATGCTGCCATCCTCCGCCAGCCGCGCCAGATGCAGCCCGCACACGCGCCCGCCCTCGACAATCAGCTCTTGCGCGACAACGCGCTCCATCACCTGCACCGATGGGGCGGCGCGCACCATGGCAATCAGGGTTTCCATAATCTTGCGGCCTGCCTGATCGCCCTGCACCCGCACCACGCGCGGTTGCGAATGTGCGGCCTCGTGGTTCAGGACATATCCGCCCGCCAGATCGCGGTCAAAGGGCGTGCCGCGCGCTGTCAGATCAAGGATGTGATCGCGCGCAACGCCCGTGACAAGCGCGGCAATCGCGCTATCCACGGTGCCAGCACCCGCCGCAACAGTATCGCGTGCATGGGCCTCTGGGCTGTCGCCTTCGGCCATGGCGGCGGCAATCCCGCCCTGCGCCCATGCAGAGGATGCCCCCTCCCCCAAAGTTTAGGGAGAGATGACAAGCACCGGGCAAGGCGCCAGCATCAGCGCGGCATATAGCCCGCCAAGCCCTGCCCCCACAATGACCACGCGTTCTGTGGTGGTCACAGGCTCACGCTTTCTGCGCCGAAAGATCAATCATCCGCTGCACCGCCAGCCGCGCCTTGGCGGCGATTTCGGCCTCCACCTCTATCTGTGTGGTCATGGTGTGCAAAGACCACAGCACTTTTTCCAGCGTGATCTTTTTCATATAGGGGCACATGTTGCAGGGCCCGATAAATTCCACATCCGGGTGGGCATCGGAGATGTTCGAGGCCATGGAACATTCTGTCACCAGCATGGCGCGCGCGGGCCTCTCGCGGCTGACATAGTCCAGAATCCCGGCAGTAGAGCCAGAGAAATCCGCCTCTGCCACCACATCGGGGGGGCATTCGGGATGGGCGATAATGCGGGTTCCGGGGTTCCAGTCGCGGAAATCGCGGATATCCTGGGCGGTATATTGTTCATGCACGATGCACGACCCTTCCCACCAGACAATCCGCTTTTCGGGCACAAGCGCGGCCACATTCTGCGCCAGATATTGGTCAGGCGTCATGATGATCGTCTCTGCATCCAGCGCGCGGATAATCTGGACGGCATTGGCAGAGGTGCAGCAAATATCCGACGCCGCTTTGACAGCGGCAGTGGTATTCACATAGCTGACCACAGGCGCGCCGGGATAGCGCGCGCGCATCTGGGCAATGCCTTCGGGGGTGATGCTTTCGGCCAGCGAACAGCCTGCATCCATATCGGGCATAAGCACGGTTTTCGTAGGGTTCAGGATTTTCGATGTCTCGGCCATGAAATGCACACCGCATTGCACGATCACATCAGCGCTGGTTTTGGTGGCCTCTATCGCCAGTTGCAGGCTGTCGCCCACAACATCGGCAATGCCATGAAAGATTTCGGGCGTCATGTAGTTATGCGCCAGAATCGCGGCATTGCGTTCGCGCTTCAGGGCATTGATCGCGGCCACATAGGGGGCATGAATGGCCCAATCAGCAGGCGAGACAACGCGCGACATGCGCGCATATTCAGCCTGCATGCCCGCAGCCAATTCGGGATTGGGCGCAAGATCATAGCCCGTTTTCAGGTCGTTGCGGATGGCGGGCATGTCCAGCATGGCAAAGCTCCGATCAGCGAATGGCGCCCATATGCGCGCGGGCTTGCATATGGGGGGTGATGGCGCACGTTCAAGCAAAACCTGCCCGCGCACCGCTGTGTGAAGGGCCAAGTAGCCTTTGGGGCGGTGACTGTCCAGCGATGGGCGCGCTACCAGATGTCGCTTTGTACCCGAATCCGCCGCAAATTGGCCAGTTTGCAGACGGGCCAAGCGCTAGGAGATGGGAAAACCTGCGCGCGTGGGAAGATCAGGAGTGGCTGACATGGCAGAATCGGCAATCGATGCAGAGCAAACCACAGGCGCACGGCGCGGGCGCGGTGCGGGCAGCGGCGGCGCGGCGCGGCGCGCGGCGCGCAGCGCTGTGAGCATAGAGACAGCGCGCTATATCGAACGCAACATCCCCAATCTGGAGGTGCTGAACGAAGAGGCGCTGGCCATCATAGAGACCACTGCCGAAACCGTGCTGGCCGAAATTGGCGTAAATTTCGTGGATAACCCCGCCGCGCTGGAACTGTGGCGCAATGCCGGCGCAGAGATAGAGGGCGAGCGTGTGCGCATCCCGCGCGGGCTGGCGCGCAAGCTTTGCGCCACAGCGCCCAGCCGCTTTACCCAACACGCCCGCAACCCCGCGCGCAATGTGGAAATTGGCGGCAAATCGCTGGTTCTGGCCCCTGTCTATGGCCCCCCTTTCGTGCGCGATGCCACAGGCGGGCGGCGCTATGCCACGATGCAAGATTTCCGCAATTTCGTGAAACTGGGCTATATGTCGAAATGGTTGCACCATTCCGGCGGCACCGTGTGCGAGCCGACAGATGTGGCCGTGAACAAGCGCCATCTGGATATGTTGCAGGCGCATATGCTCTATTCTGACAAGCCCTTCATGGGGTCTGTCACAGAACCCGTGCGCGCCGCCGATTCGGTGGAAATGGCAAAGCTGCTATTCGGGGCAGAGTTTGTTGACCAGAACACGGTCATGACCTCGCTTATCAATATCAACAGCCCGCTTACGTTTGATTCCGTGATGATGGGCGCGCTGGAAGTGTATGCGCGGGCCAATCAGGCCAGCATCATTTCGCCTTTCATTGTGGGCGGGGCGATGGCCCCCACCACAGTTGCAGGCCCGCTGCCCCAGGTATTGGCCGAAGTGCTGGCAGGTGTGGCCTATAGCCAATTGGTGCGCGCAGGCGCACCCGTGATCTTTGGCGCTTTCGTCACCTCGATAGACATGAACAGTGGCGCGCCCACCTTTGGCACGCCAGAGGCCGCGCTGATCACCTATGGCGCGGGCCAGCTGGCGCGGCGGCTGGGGCTGCCCTATCGCTCTGGCGGGGCGTTTTGCGGGTCTAAACTGCCCGATGCGCAGGCGGCGTATGAATCTGCCAACAGCCTGAACATGGCACTTCTGGCGGGGGTGAATTTCATGCTCCATGCCTGTGGCTGGCTGGAAGGGGGGCTTGTTTCCTCTTACGAGAAATTTGTCATGGATGCCGACCAGCTGGGCGCTTTGCACCATCTGGCGCGGGGCGTGGATATGTCGGAAAATGGCCAAGCCATGGATGCGCTGCGCGAGGTTGGGCCGGGCGGGCATTTTCTGGGCTGCAACCATACACAGGCCAATTTCAAAGATGCGTTCTGGCGCTCTGACCTGTTTGATTACAAACCGTTCGAGACATGGGACGAAGACGGCGCGCGCGATACACAGGCTTTGGCCAGTATGCGGGTGACAAAAATGCTGGGCGATTACCAGCAACCCCAGCTAGACCCGGCTATTTCCGAGGCGATACAGGCCTATATCGACCAGCGCAAAGCGTCAGAGCCGGATGCGTTTGGATAATCTTCGCCCTCTGACACGCAAAGGCCCGGTGCCGGGTTGGAGCAGGTTGGAGAGCGTTCACTCTCTCCCCAGCTGATCCCCGCACCCAGCCCGGTGTTGCAAGGCTTTGCGCAAAAAGACATGCGACCACTTAAGGTTAGAGTGGGTCGCGTGAATGCGGCACGCTCTAGCGCCCGCGCGTCACCCGCTCGATCATGTCATAGGTGATAACCTCGGACAGAATAATTCCCGCAATCACGACAAAGGCGACGGTTGCTATCACAGTCACAATCTTGACCTTGCGCATCATCTGCGCGTCAGACGGGGCAGAGGAATGCGTGCCCGGCACAACCTCTCCGGCCTCGCCTTGGGTTTTCATGCGAAAGGGCAAGACCAGAAACATGGTCATGAACCAGATTACGGCATAAAGCGCGATGGCAGACATGATTGACATCAGATTTGCTCCAACTCCACCAGACAGCCGTTGAAATCCTTGGGGTGCAGAAACAGGACGGGCTTGCCATGCGCGCCGATTTTCGGCTCTCCCGTGCCCAGCACCCGCGCGCCCTCGGCCTTCAACTTGTCGCGCGCGGCCAGAATATCCTCCACCTCGTAGCAGATGTGATGAATGCCGCCAGAGGGGTTTTTATCCAGAAAGCCCTGAATGGGGCTGTTTTCGCCCAAAGGGTACAGCAATTCTATCTTGGTGTTGGGCAGGGTAATGAACACGACTGTCACGCCATGATCGGGTTCATCCTGCGGCGCGCCCACATCTGCGCCCAGTGTATTGGCGTATTGTGCAGCGGCGGCGGCCAGATCTGGCACGGCAATTGCAACATGGTTCAAGCGTCCGATCATTCTGTCCTCCAACATGGCAGATGTGCCGCTTATGCGCAGAGCCTTGCATGATGGCAAGCTTTGCCTACGATTTTGCGGCATGAAGCCGCAGAATCGCGGCTGCGCTTAACCTCTTCTTAGCCTGCATCCAGTGCAATGGGAAAACACGCTCCCTGGAGATTCGGATGCCCACAGATACCGCGCTTGCCAGCCATATGCCCCGGATGACCGCGCCCGCAGATGTCACATCATCCGCGCTGCAACGCGGGCGTACCCTGCTTCTGGTGGAAGACAGCCGCCTGAGCAGTGACGCGTTTCGCATGATGTTCAATGGCGCGGGCGGGCGCATGCGCCGCGCTGACAGCCTGCTGGCCGCGCGGCGGCATCTGGCGCTGTATACGCCCGATGCCGTGCTGATTGATCTGGGCCTGCCCGACGGGTCGGGGCTAGATCTGATCCGCGAATTGGCCGACCAAAGCCCGCGCGTGCCCCGGATCATTGCAACCTCTGGCCAGCATGATCTGGAAGCGGCGGCCTATGCGGCGGGGGCAGATGCATTCTTGCCCAAACCGATTGACAGCATCGCCCATTTCCGCGCCATTCTGGCGCCCACATTCTTTGCCCTGCGCGTGGCCTGCGATGCCAGCACGCAGGCCGCCTATAGCAGCACCGCCCTGCGCGATGATCTGTATCTGGCGCTGGATTTGCTGCAACTGGGTGAACAGGGCATGCGGCGCGGCTATGCGCTGCAATTCATCGAAGGGATCGCGCGCAGCGTGGGGGATGATGATCTACTAACCGAAGTTACGCGCGCGCGCCATCTGGAACGCTTTACCGAGCTTGCGCTGATGCTGCGCGAAAGATTGCGCGCACAACCCCCGATCTGAGGCGGGGCAAGCCCCCCACCGCGCCCGCGGCCTGTACTGCGGCCCGATGGGCTGGCATGGCGCACGCTGCAAGCCAGGGCGCAAGCACCCCGCGAGAGCCTGTCGCGGCAAAAACGGCGCCCCGTTTTGGGGGAAAAAAAAGCGGGCGCAAAAAGTTTAATTTGGTTGAGGGCAACCCCCACCCAGAAACAACCTCCAAAATATTGGGGGCAG
>JAIUNA010000181.1 GCA_022565265.1 Roseinatronobacter sp.
CTTGAAAATACCGGTCGGTCGGAACAGCAGCACGATAACCAGAATGGCAAAGGTGACAGCGAATTTATAATCCACTGGCAAAAGCTGCATCATGGCGCTTGGCTCCATCCCCTCTGGCATCAGGTAGGTGAAGACGCGCCGCCACGCATAGGTGATGCCCATTTCAGCAAAGGCCACCACATAGGCGCCCACAATCGCCCCGATGGGCGATCCTAGCCCCCCCAGAATCGCCGCCGCGAACATGGGCAGCAGAAGCTGGAAATAGTTGAAGGGACGGAACCCTTTATCAAGGCCAAACAGCGTTCCCGCCAGCACCAAAAGGATCGCAGTGATCACCCATGTTATAACCACCACGCGCTCCGGGTTGATCCCTGACAACAGTGCCAGATCCTCGTTATCCGAATAAGCGCGCATGGATTTTCCGGCCCGCGTGCGATTGAGGAACCAGAACAGAACCACCATGACAATCAGGGCTGTGATAATGGTTATCGCCTGTGCCGACCGCAGCGCCATGCCTTCGGCCAGCCCTGTCACATCGCGGAACTGGCGCACCGTGAAGATGAAACGCTCGCCATCCTCAAACCGGGTTTCGCCCACGCCCATGAACAGGCGCGTAATCCCGTTGGTCACAAACATTACCCCAAGCGAGGCCATGACGAAAATCATGGGCTTGGCTTTAACGCGCCGATAATAGCGATAAACCAGCCTGTCAGCGGCCAGAAGATAGGCCACCATCACCAATAGGCCGAAAGGCACAGCCAGAAGCGCGGTTGGCAGAGGATCTATGCCGATGCCGCGCGCCTGCAAAAACCATGTGCCCCCTATAACAGCGGCTGTGCCAAGTGCCATTGTATCGCCATGGGCGAAATGGGCAAAACGCAGGATCGAATAGATCAGCGTGATCCCAAGCGCACCAAGCGCAAGCTGGCTGCCATAGGCCAAGGCCGGGATAAGCATGAAATTGGACAGGCTAACCAATGCATTGAGCGGTTCCATCTCTTAGCCCCCCAGAAAGCTTTTGCGCACTTCGGGATCGGCAAGAAGTGCCTGCCCGGTATCTGTGAAACGGTTTGCGCCTTGCACCAGCACATAGCCTTTATCGGCAATCTCCAGCGCCTGACGGGCGTTTTGTTCCACCATGAGAATGGAAATACCTGTGCGGGCAATTTCAATGATACGGTCAAACAGTTCATCCATCACAATCGGGCTAACCCCGGCTGTGGGTTCATCAAGCATCAAAACCGAAGGCTTGGTCATCAGCGCGCGGCCCACGGCAACTTGCTGGCGCTGCCCGCCCGACAATTCGCCTGCCGCCTGCCGCCGTTTGTCGCGCAGGATGGGAAAGAGGGTGTAAATCTGTTCAATCGTTTCGCGGTAATCATCGCGGCGGATGAACGCGCCCATTTCGAGGTTTTCTTCCACCGTCATGGACGGAAATATATTGCTGGTCTGAGGCACAAAGCCCATGCCCTTGCTTACACGCGCTTGCGGGGTCAGGGCTGTGATATCTTCCCCATTCAGCCGCACCGCGCCCTTGCGCAGCTTCAGCATGCCAAAAACCGCTTTCATCGCCGTGGATTTGCCTGCACCGTTGGGGCCGACAATCACAGCAATCTCGCCCTTTTCGACAGCAATGGTGCAATCGTGCAAAATATCGGCACCGCCATAGCCACCTGTCATTGCTTCGCCAATCAGGAATGGTTCTGTGACCGGGGTTTCAGACATGGCCCACCTCTTGCTTGACCTTGTTTTTAAGCCCTGTGCCCAGATATGCTTCGATCACCTGTTCATTGGCCTTGATCTCATCCAGCGTGCCTTGGGCCAGAACCTTGCCCTCGGCCATGCAGATAACGGGATCACAGATGCGCCCTATGAAATCCATGTCATGTTCAATGACCACAAAAGTATAGCCCTGTTCCTTGTTCAGCCGGACAATGGCATCGGCGATTGGGTTCAGTAGGGTGCGGTTCACACCTGCGCCCACTTCGTCCAGAAAGACGATACGCGCGTTTGTCATCATGGTGCGGCCCAATTCCAGCAGCTTTTTCTGCCCGCCCGAAATCTGGCCCGCCTTTTCATTGGCGATATGGCTGATTGTCAGAAATTCCAGCACCTCATCGGCGCGGGCGCGGATGCGCGCCTCTTCCTCGCGCACGCGCGCGCTGTGAAACCATGCCGACCACAGGTTTTCGCCCGATTGCCCCGGTGGAACCATCATCAGGTTTTCGCGCACAGTCATGGAATGGAATTCATGCGCAATCTGAAAGGTGCGCAGTAATCCTTTGTCAAACAGCCTGTGGGGGGGCAGGCTGGTTATATCCTCGCCTTCCATCAGCACCCGGCCAGAGGTGGGGGGCAGCACCCCTGCAATCACATTGAACAATGTTGTCTTGCCTGCACCATTGGGGCCGATCAAGCCCGTGATCGAGCCTTTCTCGATCTCCAGCGAGGCCCCATCGACAGCATGAAAGCCGCCAAAATGCTTGTGCAGATTTTCGACCCGGATCATGGCCATATCATGCCTCTCCCTGTTCCCGTGCATTCAGCTGACTGCTCTTATTGGAAATCGGCCCGAGGAAACCTCGGGCCGTTGCGATCATGACGCCTCGGGTTGGCTTAGTGAAAGCGGATGTTTGTCAGAACTCCGTCTACGAAAGTATACTCTCGGTATCCGCCAGCTGCTTCGCCGGGACCGATTAGGTTTACACCGGTTGCGCCGATGTAGTTTATCTCTCCGCCAGCGGCGAGAATTTCCAGACCGCGTGCCAGATCGCCTGCCATGATTTCTTCACCCGGTCCATTTGCAACGCGCAAAACATTGGCTGCAATGCCCTGCGGTGTTGCCTCACCTGCGGCTTGTGCGGCCAGAAGCAATAGCGCTGCAGCATCATAAGATTCCCCCACGAAAACTGATGACCAAAGAATGCCCGCCTCGGTCCCGACTCGCTCCCAGTTTTCGGCAGCTTCACCGGAAGCGGCAGGACTGGTTCCGACAATGGCCGCAGCAGCATCCGCACCTACAACATTCGCCATATCTTCGCTGAACACACCATCACCCACAAAGAAGCTCTCAAATGCTCCCAGTTCCCATGCTGCGCGAATGATGCTACCGCCACCGTCCAGATACCCAAGCACTACAAGCGCATCGCCTCCCGCCGCAGCCAGAGTCCCGACTTCGGCTGAGTAATCACCGCGCCCATCTTCGTGTGACACCTGCACCGTGACATTTCCGCCAAGAGCTTCGAAATTGGTCACAAAGGCGTCCGTCAGCCCAGAGCCATAATCTGCATTGACATAGGTCACCGCTACCGAATTGATCCCACGCTCTGTAATGATTTCAGCAAGAAGCTGACCCTGACGCGCGTCAGAGGGTGCCGTGCGATAGAACAAGCCACCTGAATCGAAATTGCTAAAGGCAGGGCTGGTCGCTGACGGTGAAATTACAGGTATGCCTTGCGCCATAGCAACATTTTCAAGCACTGCGCGTGTCACGCCAGAACCATCTGGGCCCATGAGCGCGACCACGCCATCCGAACTGATAAGACGCTCGGCAGAGGCTTGTGCAAGAGCATTATCCGTTAAGCCTGTATCTCCGCGAACCGGCGTTACGGTCGTTCCTTCCAGAAACACGCCGCTCTCGGAAACTTCACGCATTGCAAGTTCCGCACCTGCCGCCATATGGGGCGTGAGCGACTCGATCCCGCCTGTGAATCCTAGGAGGACGCCGATCTTGATCTCATTGGCTATGGCCATGCCTGCGGAAAATGCCAGCGCTGTGCTGGCAAGAAGAAGCTTTTTCATTGTCTATCTCCCATAATGCTTATTTTACACCCATCACGCTACAGTCGCGTGGGCTGACGGTTTGCCCGTCCTGTCCACCTCGGTAGCATGACGATTTGTTGTAGAAAAGATGAATCGCGCTGGATTGGCCAGCTACGACCTGTATCAATCTGCGCGAGATGTGAAATCCCGCGCTATATGCGCTGTCTTCTGGCCCCAATCGCTGGCGCGTGTACGGGTCTGGTGCGCGTCGAAATCGGCCTGTGTAGTGAACCGTTCTGCCACGTTCCATACCAGCGGGGCAGCGCTTTGGGGGATAGAGAACATCTCGCAACCGGCCTCGGCGCGCGTCAGGCGGATGTGAACGGTCAAAAGCCGCCGAACCAAGGCCGCCTGTGCGTCATCCGTGCATATTAGGCGCCCGGTAAGGTGGACGGGCATCATTCCAGCTCGATCGTGCCGGGCGGTTTGGAGGTGCAGTCGTAAAACACCCGGTTTACCCCGCGTACTTCATTGATGATGCGCGTTGCGGTTTCGCCCAGAAACTCGTGGGTGAACGGGTAATAATCGGCGGTCATCCCATCAACCGAGGTAACAGCCCGCAGCGCCAGCGCATAATCATAGGTGCGGCCATCGCCCATCACGCCCACTGTGCGCATGGGCAAAATTGCCGCGAAAGCCTGCCAGATATCATCATAGAGGCCATGCTTGCGGATCTGGTCGATATACACAGCATCCGCGCGGCGCAGGATTTCCAGCTTCTCGCGCGTAATCTCTCCGGGGCAGCGAATGGCAAGGCCAGGGCCGGGGAAAGGGTGGCGGCCAATGAATTTATCGGGCAGGCCCAGTTCACGCCCCAGCGCGCGCACTTCATCCTTGAAGAGTTCGCGCAAAGGTTCGACCAGTTTCAGCCCCATTTTTTCGGGCAATCCACCGACATTATGGTGCGATTTGATCGTTACAGACGGCCCGCCCGAAAAGCTGACCGATTCGATCACATCGGGGTAAAGCGTGCCTTGGGCCAGAAACTCTGCCCCTTCAATCTGATTGGCGTATTTCTGGAACACATCAATGAACAATCGCCCAATGATTTTGCGCTTTGTTTCCGGATCGGAAACGCCTTCCAACTCGCCAAGGAATAGATCGGATTCATCCGCATGGATAAGCGGGATATTATACGTATCGCGGAACATCGAGACGACTTCATCCGCCTCATTGAGCCGCAACAGCCCATGATCCACGAAAACGCAGGTTAGCTGGTCGCCAATCGCCTCATGGATCAGCACTGCGGCAACCGAGGAATCCACGCCCCCCGACAGCCCGCAAATAACCTGCTTGTCACCCACTTGCGCGCGGATTTTGGCAATCGCTTCTTCGCGGTAAGCGCCCATTGTCCAATCGCCTGTAAACCCTGCAAGACGCAGGAAATTGCCCAGCATTTGCGCCCCTTGGGGGGTGTGGTGCACTTCAGGGTGGAATTGCACGGCATAGAAACGGCGCGCATGATCGGCCACAATCGCGAAGGGTGCATTGGGCGAGGTGGCAATCACTTCGAATCCCGGCGCCAGCTCTGTCACGCGGTCGCCATGGCTCATCCAGACTTGCTCGCGCCCGGCCTCGAACAGCCCTGCAAATATCCCGTCAGCGATATGGCCCGTGACAGGTTCCACATAGGCGCGGCCAAATTCGGCATGGTGGCCCGATTCCACGCGCCCACCAAGTTGCGCCATCATCACCTGTTGGCCATAGCAGATGCCAAATAGCGGCACCCCCATCTCAAACAGGTAATCCGGCGCGCGTGGGCTGCCTTCCTGCGGCACAGAGCCGGGGCCGCCCGACAGAATAACCGCCTTGGGCTTGCGCGCCTTCAGAAATGCCGTATCGACATTCTGGTAGGGGTGAATTTCACAATAGACCCGGCTTTCGCGTAAGCGCCGCGCAATAAGCTGGGTCACTTGCGATCCGAAATCGATGATGAGGCAGAAATCATGCTGTGTCATGGCGCTTCGCTTATGCCAAAGGCGGCGGCCAAGCAAGGGTTCACGCGCAAGAGAGGATTTGCAAATCGGCGACATTCGTGCCCGTGCCGCCAGTGATCAGCAAATCCCCGGCCAGATCTAGGGCGCGGTGGCTGTCATTATTGGCCAAAAGTGCTGCCGGATCGCCCCCCGCCGCGCGAATTCGCGCGCAGGTTTCGCCATCCACCACCGCGCCTGCGGCCTCTGTCGGGCCATCGCGGCCATCGGTTCCGGCAGAGAGAAAGCGCCAATCCGCGCGCCCGTCCAATGCCAGCGCAAGGCGCAAAGCCAGTTCCTGATTGCGCCCGCCAAGCCCTGTGCCGCGCAGCGAGACTGTGGTTTCCCCGCCCATAATATGCAGGCCGGGGCGGGTTTGGGCCAAATGGGCAAGGGTTTGGGCTGCCGCGCCCACATCGCCTACAAGCGGCATGTCCCTATGCAGCGCATCTGGCCGCGCCTGTGCCATTGCGGCAACAGAGCGTGCGTTAGACCCGATGAGCCGGTTTTCGGCGGCTGGCAGATCACCCCTGCTTTCGGGGCGCAAAAGTGCCTCGCGCACGGGGTTTGGCAATCGCTCCCACAACCCGCGCTTTTGCAGATCCGCCACCACATCTGCGCGCGCCGC
>JAIUNA010000182.1 GCA_022565265.1 Roseinatronobacter sp.
ATGGCGGGCAGGGCAAGAGTTGCGGCAAGCGCGCTTAGGGCAACAAGGCGTTTCATGGTGTTCCTTTCAGTCTGTCAGGGCCAGCAGGGCAATTTTGCCCGGCCACCGGGTTTGCAACATCTGGCCCGCATTATGGGCGCGCAGCCCTGTGGCGCAGGCCAGCACCACCCGCGCATGTTCAGGCGGGCAAAGCGTGTGAATATCGGCAGGCGGAATATGCAGCGCTTCGGGCGAAAAGGGCGCGGCCTCGGTTCGCAAATCCACCAGCATGTCATCAGGCGCAATCTGGCTGCGCGCGATAAAGGGCAAGGGGGCCTCCGGCTCTGGCGCGGTATCAAAGCGAAAGCCGCCCATCCGCCAGTTGCCCGCATCCAGACTGACCAACTGGCCCAACGGGCCGGGTTCCAGCCCCAGCAGCACGGCCAGCGCCATTTGCGCCTGTAGCGCGCCAATTGCCCCCACCACAGGCCCCATTACACCTGCCGTGGCACAAGTGGCCCCGCGTTCGGGCAGATCGGGGAAGATGGCGCGCAAGGATGGTGCGCCCCCGCAACACCCCGCCACATAGCCCGACATCCCAAGGGCCGAGGCCGTGATCAAAGGCTTGCCCAAAGCCTGCGCGCAATCCGAAAGCGTCAGGCTGGCGGCAAACGTATCGGCGCAATCCAGCACCACATCGGCAGCGCCCACCAGTGCAGGGGCGCAAGCAGGGTCTAGCCAGTCTGTGCGCGCCTCTACCACCACTTCGGGGTTCAGCGCGGCCAGCGCCGCCGCTGCGGCCAGCGCCTTGGGCTGGCCTGCCTGATCGGTACGGTATAGCGGCTGGCGGTGCAGGTTATGGGCGGCCACGCTATCACCATCCACCAGCGTAATCCGCCCCACACCCGCGCCCGCAAGATATTGCAGCACAGGCACACCAAGCCCGCCCGCCCCCACCACCAGCGCATGCGCGCGCCCCAGCCGCGCCTGCCCCTCCGGCCCGATCTGGGGCAACACGATCTGCCGCGCATAGCGGTTCATGCGGCCACCGCCAGCCAGTCGCGCATCCGGCCTTCAGGGTCGGCATGCAGGGTTATATCCGTCACCGCAGAGACGATATCAGCCCCGGCAGCAAAAGCCCCCGGCGCGCGTTCCACGCTCATTCCGCCAATGGCACACAGGGGGGTATCGCCCACCAGCTTTTTCCACTCTGTCACGCGTTCAAGCCCCTGCTCGCGCCATTTCATCTGTTTCAGGATCGTGGGATAAACGGGGCCAAGCGCCACATAATCGGGCTTCAGCGCAAGCGCGCGCGCCAACTCCGGCCCGTCATGGGTGGAAACCCCAAGCCGCAGCCCCGCGCGGCGAATGGCCGCCAGATCGGCGCTATCCAGATCTTCCTGCCCCAGATGCAGCCAATCGGCCCCTTCCTCTATGGCAATCTGCCAATAATCATTGATCACCAGCGCCGCGCCATGCGCGCGCGCAAGCGCCAGCCCTGCGCGTATTTCCGCGCGCAATTCAGGCGCGGGGCGGTCTTTGATCCGCAGTTGCACCAGCTTCACCCCCAAGGGCAAAGCGCGTTCCAACCATGCAACCGAATCAAAAATCGGGTAGAACCGTGGCAATCTCATAGCCAAGCCTTTCCAAGAACGGGGGTAGAGGGCGCGGCCATATCGCGCGGGGCCATGGGATCGGCGGCATGGGCCAGCGCGCCCGCCTGCACCGCAAGGGCAAAAGCCCGCGCCATGGCCACAGGATCGCCCGCTTGCGCAACAGCCGTATTCAGCAACACCGCATCAAACCCCATTTCCAGCGCATCGGCGGCATGGCTGGGCAGGCCAAGCCCGGCATCAATTACCATCGGCACATCGGGAAAGGCCGCGCGCAGGGTTTTCAGCCCGTAGCGATTGTTCAGCCCAAGGCCAGAGCCAATAGGCGCGCCCCATGGCATCAGCACCTGCGCGCCCGCCTCCAGCAGCCGCGCGGCCAGAACCTGATCTTCGGTTGTGTAGGGGAATACCTCAAACCCGTCTGCGGCCAGCGCCTCTGTGGCCTCCAGCAGGCCAAACGGGTCTGGTTGCAGCGTATCGGCATGGCCGATCACTTCCAGCTTGATCCAGTTCGTTTCAAACACTTCCCGCGCCATCTGCGCTGTGGTGATCGCCTCGCGCGCCGAATGGCAACCAGCAGTATTGGGCAGCACAGGCACGCCCAACCCCTTGATAATTTCCCAAAATGCCTGCCCCTGCCCGGCCTCGCGCCGCAAGGAAACAGTGGCCACCGCCGCACCAGAGGCCCGAAACGCCGCGTCCAGCACGGCAGGCGAAGGGTTTTGCGCCGTGCCCAGCATCAGCGGATTGGCCAAGGCAACCCCGTAAAACTCGCGCATCCTCTCAGCCCCCCTGCATGGGTGCCAGCACTTCCAGCCGGTCACCCTCTTGCACAACAGTTTCCGCCCGCGCGCCCTTGGGCACGAAAATACCGTTCAGCGCCGTGGCCACCCGCGCCTCTGCCAGCCCCAATTCGGCCAGCCCCTCTGCCAATATGGCCGCGCGCCCCGCTTGTGCCGCGCCATTCACCTCAATCCGCATGCAGCAAATCCCCTGTTTCACCCGTTGTCAGATAGGCCACCGCTTGGCGGGCCAGCGCGGGGGCCATCAGATA
The DNA here is from genome assembly GCA_022565265.1 of Roseinatronobacter sp. GTDB lineage: Bacteria > Pseudomonadota > Alphaproteobacteria > Rhodobacterales > Rhodobacteraceae > Roseinatronobacter. Next base: position 2,647 of record JAIUNA010000182.1, read on the forward strand.
GCCATGCCGGAACAGCCCGTTCAGATGCAGCACACGGCCCTTGGCAATCACGCGCGGCACATTATCGGCAAAGGCGGGGCGCAGATCGGCGCCTGTTTCCAGCAGTTCCGCCTCGGCAAAGCGAGGATCAAGCGCATAGGCAGCGCTCAGCAGCTCCAGAACCGAGCGCGCACTCACCCCGCGCGCATCTGTGCTTTCTATCTGGGTTGCGCCCAGCATATACACGCCGCCCCCGCGCGGCACGATATACAGGGGGTGGCGCGGATGCAGCAGCCGCACAGGGCGCGTGATGTCAATTTCAGGCGCGCGCAGCACCACCATTTCACCGCGCACCCCGCGCAGCCCCGGCAGGCCCGCAGCATAGCCGCGCGCATCCAGCACCGGGCCTTGCACATCATCGGGGCTGGCGCTGGCCTGTTCCACCACCACACCCCGCGCGGCCAGCGCCGCCAGCAAATCCGCCAGCGCGCGGCGCGGGTTAAGATGGGCCTCACCCGCGAAGAACAGCGCGCGGCGCAGGCCGGGCAAATCCGGCTCCAGCTGCGCCAGATCGTCAGAAACCAGCGCATGCCCGGTTGTGCGCCGGGCAAAGCGCGCCAACTCGTCCTTGTCACGCTCCAACGCCACCACGAGAGAGCCGCGATGCACCACCTCTGTCACCTCGGCCCATGCGCGCGCGGCACCTTGGCCGTGGCGCACAATCTCCGGCTCTGCCACCGCGCCCTCGCAAAACGGCGCAAGCATGCCGCCTGCCCACCACGAACAGCCATGCGCGCCGGGGGGGCCATTTTTATCTATCACGCGCGGATGCAACCCAGCTTTGCTGCATTCCCACGCCGCCCATAGCCCGGCCACCCCAGCGCCGATGATTGTCACCTCAGCCATTCGCCCAAACCTTGTAAAAATGGTGCACAGGGCCATGGCCATGGCCCACGCCCAAGCCATCCGCCGCCGCAATCGCGCCTTGCAAATAGCCATGCGCGCGGCGCACCGCCGCCTCCAGCCCCATGCCCTGCGCCAGCCCCGCCGCAATCGCAGCAGAGAGGGTGCAGCCCGTGCCATGGGTGTTGCGCGTGGCACGGCGCGGGGCTGTCAGTTCCACCACGCCACTCTCGGTTATCAGCAGATCGGTGCACACCGCGCCCACCGCATGCCCACCCTTCATCAGCACCGCACCCGCCCCCAACGCGCATAGCGCCGCGCCCTGCGCCTTCATCTCCGCCAGATCGCGGGCAAGGGGCTGGCCCAGCAGATCAGCCGCTTCGGGCAGGTTGGGGGTAAGCACTGTGGCACGCGGCAAAAGCTGGCTGCGCAGCGCCTCCAGCGCGGCGGCAGGCAACAGCCTGTCGCCCGATTTCGCCACCATCACCGGGTCTAGCACCACAGGCAGGCCCGCAGGCAGGCCGTTTGCGACAGTGGCAATCGCCTCTGGCCCGCCCAGCATGCCCAGCTTTATCGCGCGCACATCCAGATCCTCAAACACCGCCGCCATTTGCGCGGCAATCATGGCCGGGCTGGCAGGCTCTATCCGGGCCACAGTGCGGGTGTTTTGCGCGGTCAGCGCCGTGATGACAGTGGCGCCATATACGCCCAGCGCCGAAAACGCTTTCAGATCGGCCTGAATCCCCGCACCACCCCCGGAATCAGAGCCTGCAATGGTTACTGCGATGGGTATCAAACTCGCCTCCTTGCTATGGGTCCAGCGCAAGAAGACGGATCGCGGGCGGTTTGGCCCAATCTTTACCGTTCCCTCCGCCGGTATAATCCGGATCAGGTTCGATGGGTTGGCTCTCGCCTCTCAGCCCTGCACAGGGCACCCCAACGGTTGGGATGAATGGTAAGTCTGCACTGGCCCAAGGGCAAGGGGGGATTGCAAAATTTGCGCATGGGGCAGTAGCGGCCCAGCGCCCGTAGATCATATTTGACATGGCTATAGTGATGTTTTAAATATCACTTAACACATTCAGGATTACACCCATGATAACTGGCCCACAAATGCGGGCAGCGCGGGCCTTGGCGGGGCTGGATCAGCGCGCGCTGGCAGAACTTTCCGGCCTGTCCGTGCCCACCATCCAACGGATGGAGGCCAGCCCCGGCCCTGTGCGCGGCATGATCGACAGCCTGATACAGGGGATCGCGGCGCTGGACAGTGGAGGCGTTGGGCGGCTTGCCGAAGGCGCTGCCAGCCCCGATGGCGGGCGCGGCCTGCGTCTGAAAGACAAAGCGGACAGGCCCCGCTGATGTGGGGCGGATTGCAGCAGGTGGGGGAAATCCGAACAAAGCGCCAAGCCGCGCAGCGTCGGGCCGCGGTGCGGCGCTCCACCCGCAGGGCTATGTCACTTTATGGCGGCCAAATCCGCGCGAAACTGAAGCTATGCGCAGGTTGCAGCCAAATCGCCGTGCCGGGGGGCGGCCCGGCGATGCGCGGCGGCCTTCGGCCTTTGTTCCGCGCAGGGGGCTAACGTCACCATCACCAGCCTACCTTCCCCCATAGCCAGCCCCCTGTCAAAGGCACAATACCAACCCATGCCAAACACCCCACTAAAAGCCGAAGCCGAAAACGCCTTTACCCCCGCCTTGGTGCACACCCTGCGCCAAGGCTACGGGCTGGCGCAATTGCGCGCCGATGCCCTTGCCGGGCTTACTGTGGCGATTGTGGCCTTGCCGCTGTCGATGGCCATCGCCATCGCCTCTGGCGCAACCCCGGCACAGGGGCTGTATACGGCCATTATCGGGGGGTTTCTGGTCTCGGCGCTTGGCGGGTCTCGGTATCAGATTGGCGGGCCTGCGGGGGCATTTATCGTGCTGGTGGGCACAACTGTCGCGCTGCATGGCATGGAGGGGCTTATTCTGGCCACCTTCCTTTCGGGCATATTCCTTGCCCTGATCGGCGCGCTGAAAATCGGGGTATTCATCAAATATATCCCCTTTCCGGTTGTGATAGGCTTTACCGCCGGGATTGCGGTGATCATCTTTTCCAGCCAGATCAAGGATTTGTTCGGCCTTGCCATCACGGATGAACCACGCGAGGTTTTGGAAAAACTGCCCGCGCTCTGGCGGGTGCGCGACAGCCTCACGCCCCCGGCGCTGCTGCTGTCAGGCGCCACAATCGCGCTTATCCTTGGTTTGGGGCGCTTGCGGCCCAAATGGCCGGGCATGCTGATCGCCGTGGCCGCCGCCTCTGTGGCAACGGCAATACTGGGGCTGGGGGTGGAAACCATCGGCACAGCCTTTGGCGGTATCCCCTCTGCCCTGCCCATGCCTGCGCTGCCCACCATTTCGGTGGAAAAGCTTGTGGCCGTGCTGCCTGCGGCGCTGTCCTTCACCCTTCTGGGCGCGATAGAATCGCTTCTTTCCGCAGTGGTGGCCGATAGCATGTCGGGCAGCCGCCACAGTTCCAATGCCGAATTGGTGGCACAGGGCGCGGCCAATATCGGGGCGGCCCTGTTTGGCGGGTTTTGCGTAACAGGCACAATCGCGCGCACGGCCACCAATGTTCGCGCAGGCGCGCATAGCCCGGTTGCGGGCATGCTGCATGCGGTATTCTTGCTGCTGTTCATCCTGCTGGCAGCACCCCTTGCCGCCTATATCCCGCTGGCGGCGCTTGCAGGCGTTCTGGCCATTGTCGCTTGGAAAATGATCGAGAAAACCGCCATCAAAACCCTGCTGCGCTCTGGCTGGGGCGAAATCACAATCCTGATGACAACCTTCCTGCTCACGGTGTTCCGCGATCTGACAGAGGCGATCATCATCGGCCTC
>JAIUNA010000183.1 GCA_022565265.1 Roseinatronobacter sp.
CCGGGGGGGGGGTGGTGGCCTGCATGCTGGGCCGCGCAGTGAACCGGGCGAACCATTCGGCCAGCGCCGGGCAGCCCGCGCGCCAGTTGCGCGCGTCATGGCGGAAATCCAGATAGGCAAGCGCGCAGGCCAGTGCAATCTGGCCGATGCAGACAGGCCCGGCCAGATAGGCCATCCAGCGGCCTTCGATCACTTCAAGGCTGCGGGCCACTTTTGCCCATTGCCCCTCGACAAAGGGCGCGAAACGGATTTCTTCGGGGCGCAGGCGCCATTCATAGACCATCAGCAGGGCGGCATCCAATATGCCATCTGCCGTGGCTTCCAATGTCAGCGCCTCCCAGCGCCGCGCGCCTTGGGGGTAAAGCCCGGATTTCGCGTGGTCATCCAGATACTGGCAAATCACCCGGCTGTCATACAGCGCCCCGCCATCGGCGCGCGCCAATGCGGGCACTTTGCCCAGCGGATTGGCGGCAATCGGGGCTGTGCCTGTATCCAGCGGCGTGCCAGAGCCTGTGACGATTGTCAGCCGATCGGCAATCCCGGCTTCATGGGCCAGCACCATAACTTTGCGCACATAGGGCGATGAATGGCTGTGATAGAGTGTCAGCCCGCTCATATCCGGCGCATCCGCAAGCGGCCCAAAGCGGTGGCGTCAATTTCTATTCCCGGCCCGGCGGTGCCCAGCCGGATAACGCGGCGAAACCGGGCGGAACCATTGATCTGGTCACGGTCACGCGGGCTATGGGTGCTTACGCCTTCGGGCAGCTCATCCAGCGCATCTTCGCTGCGCTGATCCACCCGACCGGGCTGGATCTGGCGCGCAAGCGTATAACCGGCCAGCGCAACTGCGCCATATTTCATGGCCATCACGGCAATTGGGGCAAGGGGAAGTGCCATTGCGGGAACCCTTCATCATATCTTGGCGCAGCCTAGCAAATTCGCGGCCTTTGTCCATTCACGGTTTGCACAAAATGAGGGCATTCGCGGTATGGGCGGCCAGCTATGATCGGAACCTGTGCATACTGTCACGCCGAAAGTGGTTCATTGCGGCCAAGCGGGCTGTCCTTGTCGGCCAGAATGCGCGCCAAGGGCCAATCAAGTGTAATCAGCGCGCCATGCAGTTTCGGGCGGCCCGGCATATCAGCGGCGCGGCCATCGTGATTGGCGAATTTCACCCTTGCGCCGCTGCGCTCCAGCAATGTCTTGGCAATGAACAGGCCAAGGCCCATGCCTTCATAGCCCGGCCTGTCTTTCTGGCGCTCGGCCTCGCGGCGGCGACGAATGAACGGCTCTCCGATAAAGCGCAGAATTTGTGGGGGAAAGCCCGGCCCATCATCGCGGATATGCAGGCGCAAGCGCTGATCTGTCCATTCTGCCTGCACCCAGACATCGGCACGGGCGAAATCCACAGCATTCTGGATCATGTTGCGCAGCCCATGGATGATTTCGGGGCGGCGCAGGATAAGCGGTTGCTCTGCCTGCCCGCCCGGCCCCGGTTCCAGCAGGAAATGCACTTGTTTGCCCCGGTTCACATGCGGCTCTGCGGCCTCTTGCAGCACCGCTTGCAGGGGCGCGCGGCGCAAATGTGTGTCATCCTTGCCCGCCCGGCCCATAGAGCGCAGAATATCGCGGCAGCGATCCGCCTGTTCACACAGAATGCGCGCATCTTCCGCCAGTTCGGGCTGGTCGCGCAACTCTGCCATCAATTCCGAGCTTATCAGCTTGATCGTGGCCAGAGGTGTGCCCAGTTCATGCGCCGTGGCCGCGACCACCCCGCCGAGATCTGTCAATTTCTGCTCGCGCGACAGTGCCATTTGCGCGGCAAGCAGCGCATCGGCCATGGAATTGGCCTCTGCCGCCACGCGCTGCGCATAAAAGGTTTGAAAGCCAATCCCGATCACAATGGCCGCCCAGAAGCCGAATAGCAGAATCGGCGGCACGCTCAGCGTTGTGCCATCGGCAAAGCGCAGCGGCTGATAGGTCAGGCTTATCAGACTGACCAAAACCACCGCAATTGCGGCCAATGTATATGTGGCGCGCGGTTTCAATGCCATGGCCGCCACCGAAACAGGGGCCAGAATGAGCAGGCTGAAGGGGTTTGTAATTCCGCCTGTCAGATATAGCAGGCATACAAGCTGCGCGATATCGAACAGGAATGTCAGCAGCGCTTCGGTTTCCGACAAGCGTTTGGTCTGGGGGAAGAGCAGCAGCGATAACAGGATCGACAGTGCCGCCGCCCCCATCACCAGCCAGACAAGAACCACATCAAACCGCAGCCCAAGATAGGAATGCGCCACCAACAGCGCCAACGCCTGCCCGATCAGGGCCAGCACGCGGATATAGGTCATTGTGCGCAACCGCACCCAATCGCCCCGGTATTCCTGAGAGATTTCGCCAAAGGTGGGGGTCGTCATCGGGGCAATGCTCCTGCCTTGTCGCGCCTGCACGGTGGGGGCGCGTTGTCACAGTTACGCTATGCAGGATTGTTAGGCCGCAGGGAATGCGGCATCACGGCCCCGGTTTTGCGAAACGGAGATTGCGATGATTCGGCTCTATTCCTTTCTGGCCATCGGGCTGATCGCGGCGCTTCTGGGCGGGCTTGGGTATATGGTTTTTGTCGGGCAGGGGGCCAAGGATTTCGCGCAATGTCGCGCCACTGCTATTTCCGGGGGATCGGGTGCGATTGGCGGGCCGTTTGAACTGGTGGATCACACAGGCCGCACTGTCACCGATGCCGATTTTGCTGATCGCCCGGTTTTGCTGTATTTCGGCTATACATTCTGCCCCGATGTCTGCCCGCTGGATACAGCGCGCAATGCGCAAGCTGTCGATATTCTGGCAGAGCGCGGCTATGAGGTGACGCCGGTTTTCGTGTCTGTTGATCACCAGCGTGACACGCAAGAGGCCTTGGCGGAATTCGTGCGGTTCATGCACCCCGACATGATTGGGCTGACAGGAACAGAGGCCCAGATCCGCGAGGCCGCGCGCGCTTACCGTGTGTATTTTGCGATCAATGAATCAGATGATGATTTCTACCTGATCGACCATTCTACGTTCAGTTATTTTTTGCTGCCCGGTCATGGCTTTGTCGATATCATCCGGCGCGATCAAGCCCCCGAACAGGTGGCCGATACGCTGGCCTGTTTCATTGACAACGCATAATCTTATGATGAAATTGACCTCGGCAGCTTCGCGCTCTACCTAAGCGACTAGGAAAGTGAGGGCGTAGATGGATAGCGAACACACCCCCGATGACGGGCTGGATCTTGGCCCTGACCCATCGCTTCTGCTGGTGGATGACGATGAGGTGTTTCTCAAACGCCTTGCCCGCGCGATGGAGCGTCGCGGATTTCGTGTGGAAACAGCGGGAAGCGTGGTTGCAGGCCGCTCAATTGCCCGCGCCCGCCCCCCGGCCTATGCAGTGATTGATCTGCGGCTGGAAGATGGCAATGGGCTGGATGTGGTGGAAACCCTGCGCGCTGCGCGCGAAGATGCCCGGATTGTGGTGCTGACAGGCTACGGCGCGATTGCCACGGCGGTGGCGGCGGTAAAAATTGGCGCGACAGATTATCTGTCAAAGCCTGCCGATGCCGATGATGTTGTGCGTGCCCTTCTGGCGCAGGCGGGCGATCCGCTGCCAGAACCGCCCGAAAACCCCATGTCGGCAGACCGGGTGCGCTGGGAGCATATTCAGCGTGTGTATGAACAATGTGATCGCAATGTTTCCGAAACCGCGCGGCGGCTGAGCATGCACCGCCGCACGCTGCAACGGATTTTGGCAAAACGCTCTCCGCGCTAGAGGCGGGGGGCGTATATTGGGGGAACGGGAATGCGCCTTGGTTTTGTCCTTCTTGCCGCGCTTGTGCTGGCAGGCTGCGCCACCCCGCACCAAAGCTGCATGCGGGCCGCGCAGTCGGAGTTGCGCGCCCTTGATGCCCAGATCGCAGAAAGCGAAGCTGCACTTGCGCGCGGCTACCGGATCACTCAGGCAACAGAGCCGCGCACAACCTTGAACATTTGCGCTTGGCCACGCGAGCCTGTGCTGTTTTGCACCCAGCACAGCCCCGGCCAATCGGCCAAGCGCGTAAACGTGCTGCCTGCCGCCGAAGAAGCGCGGCTGGTGGAATTGCGCCGCGAGCGCGCGCGGCTGGTGGTTGTCACCGCAGATCGGGTTGCGGCTTGCCCGGCATAAGGGCGATGGTTTTCGCCACTTGGCGCAGAAAGCCCATGCCCCGAAGGCCGTTGGTAAGAGGGGTTGGGTATGCGCGGCTTTGCGCTCTCTCCGGGGCGGCTTCCCACCCTGCCCTAATGCGCGGGCACAGAGACGGGATCCAGCAAGGTGCGCCCGCCATCAATGGTGATGATTTGGCCTGTCATAAACGCAGCCGCATCTGAGGCCAGAAATTGCACGGCCTCTGCGGCCTCTGACGCGGCGCCAATCCGCCCCATGGGCGTCTGGCGCAAAATCAGCGCGCGATAATCTTCATTCGCGTGCATCTGTTCTTTCAGATTGGCACTCATGACACTGCCCAGCGCCACGCCGTTAATCCGAATGCGGTGCCCCGCAAAAGCCACCGCCATAGAGCGTGTCATCTGATCCAGCGCGGCAGAGGCGATGGAATAGGCCATCAATTCGGGTTGCGTGCGGCGCGCGGCAATGGAGGACAGGTTGATGATAGAGCCAATGGCATGTTTCCGCTCTTCCACCCCTTCGGCCTGCGCGATCATGCGTTTGGCCACCATCTGACTCAGTTTCAGGCTGGCAATCAGGTTTTGTTGCAGGGCATCTTGCACGGCGTCGCTTTGGTCATCCAGCGGGTCAGAGGCAAGGCATTGCCGCGTTGCATTCACCAGAATATCAATCTTGTCATAGGCATCTACAGTGGCCGAAATCAGATTGGCCAATGTCAGCCTTTCGCGCAGATCACCTGCAAAGAAAATTGCATTGTCGGTTGCGCCTGACAGCGCGCTCAGTTCTGCTTTCAGGCGGGTTTCGTCCCGGTCTGTCAGCACCACATTTGCACCTTGATCGACAAAATGGCGGGCAATCGCCAGCCCCACGCCATTGGCCGCGCCGGTTACAATGGCGGTCTTGCCTGCAATGGAAAAACTCATGGCCTTATCCCTGACGGCGGGTACGGGTGAGGGTCTGTGTCTTGCGGCGCGGCCCGACAGCCTGCCAGACACGGAAAACAGATGTCTCTGCAAGTATCTCGTGGCTGGTGAAAAGCTGCGCCAAGGCCCCTTCATACGGCAAATGGCGATTCGCCACCATCCACAGCTTGCCGCGATTGTGCAAAAGCCGCGCGGCAGAGGCGATGAAGGCCAGCCCAAGGGCAGGTTGCGGCTTGCGCCCGGTATGGAAAGGCGGGTTCATAACCACACCGTCCAGCGTATCGGGCAGGGTGGTTGTGCAGGCATCGGCCCAGTGAAACTGTGCGCGCGAATCGTCAATGTTCTGGCGCGCCAGTTCCAGCGCGCGGGCCTCTGCCTCTACCAGATGCAGGGTTTGCACGCCTTTGCGCGCCAAGCAGGCGGCAGACAGATAGCCCCAGCCCGCGCCCAGATCGGCCATGCGGGCGGGCAGGGTTTCGGGCAGGTGCTGCGCCAGCAGCGCCGATCCGGGATCAACCCCATCAGCCGAAAAGACACCGGGCAGGGTTTGGATTTTGCCAAGTGCAGGGTCTGTGATCTGGTGAGGGGCGGCGCGCCAATCGCTGAAATCCGCGCCCTTGGGTGCGAACCAGACCAGCTTGCCATGTGCTTTGGAGATGACGCCCCCAATCGTGACATGCGCGCGCAGGGCCTTTATCACAGCCTCTATCCCGTCGGTTTTCTGGCCATCCACCAGCACCAGCGCCGCGCCCATATCCACGGCTTGGGCAATCAGGGCCAGCCCATCGGCGCGGCCACGCGGCAGGCAGACAAGCGCCACAGGGGCAGGGCTGGCCGACTGGGCCACGGCATAGCCAGCCTGCGCAAAAGCGTCATGGTCGGGACGAAACCCCGTAACAATTTGCAGGCGCGTGCGATCCAGCGGCGCGAAACTTTCACCCGCGCGCGGGTACAGTACCGAGATGTGGCCATCCGGCAGAACAAGCCCCTCTGACAGGGCAATTTCCAGACGCTGCGCCCGTGGGGCAGGATCGGCGAACAGGGGGGGTGCGAGTGTCATGGGGCGCGCGGCGCCTTATTCCTTTTCCAGCGTGCATTGCAGCGGGTGTTGATGACGGCGCGCAAAATCCATCACTTGCGCAACCTTGGTTTCCGCCACCTCATACGAGAAGACGCCGACCACGGCCACCCCCTTCTTGTGCACTGTCAGCATGATGTCAAAGGCCATGGCATGCGACATGCCGAAAAAACGCTCCAGCACATGCACAACAA
>JAIUNA010000184.1 GCA_022565265.1 Roseinatronobacter sp.
CTGGCCGTGTTTGTCGGCTTCCAGGTGATCTGGAAAGTGTCGCACAGCCTGCATACGCCGTTGATGGCCGTGACCAATGCCATCTCCTCGATCATCATCGTTGGGGCATTGCTGCAAATCGGCTCTAGCTCGGTTTTGATCACCTTATTGGCCTCACTCGCGCTTCTGATGGCGGCGGTGAATATCTTTGGTGGCTTCATGGTAACACGGCGCATGCTCGCCATGTTCCAGAAGTCCTGACGGCAGGAGGAATAAGAGATGGATTTCGGTTTCACGGTTGCGGCCTATGCTGTCGCGACAGTTCTCTTCGTCCTGTCCCTTGGCGGCCTGTCCGGGCAGGAAAGCGCCAAGCGCGCAATCTGGTACGGGATTGTCGGCATGGCAGTGGCCATTGTGGCAACCATGGTCGGCCCCGGTTCGGGCCTTTGGGGTTTGACACTTGTTCTGGTCGCGATTGGCGGGGTTGTCGGCTGGCAACTGGCCACGCGCGTACAGATGACACAGATGCCAGAGCTTGTGGCCTTCATGCATTCGCTGGTTGGTCTGGCGGCGGTTCTGGTGGGGTTCAACGCGCATCTTGAAATTGGCCGTGTGGCCGCAGAATTTGCGGCGGCGGATCTGCCCTTCCCGCAGCCCAAAGGGCTGATGTCGGTTCCGGCCTATGAATTGTGGCTGAGCCTGACCAATTTCGCCGCTATCATCGGCAAGAAAACAGCCGTGGAAATTACCATCCTGCGGGTGGAAGTGATGATCGGCATCTGGATTGGCGCTGTGACATTCACAGGCTCGATCATTGCCTATGGCAAGCTTGCGGGCAAAGAGGATACGGCGGCCAAGCAATTGCGGGGCGGCCATATGCTCAATGCGGGCGCGGCGGTGCTTTCGGTTGTTTTTGCGGGCCTGTACCTTGTCTATGCCGATAGTCCTGCGGCCTCTGTGCTGATGCTGATCGCGCTGACAGCGCTGGCGCTGTTTATCGGCTATCACCTGATCATGGGGATTGGCGGGGCAGATATGCCGGTGGTTGTCTCAATGCTCAACAGTTATTCCGGATGGGCGGCGGCGGCGATTGGCTTTAGCCTTGGCAATGAGCTGCTGATCGTGGTGGGTGCGCTGGTTGGCTCTTCGGGTGCGATCTTGTCCTATATCATGTGCAAGGCCATGAATCGCAGCTTTATCAGCGTGATTTTGGGTGGTTTTGGCGGTGCGACTGGCCCGCAAATGGCGGTCGAGGGCGAACAGGTTGCCATTGATGCTGCCGGTGTTGCTGCTGCGCTGAACGAGGCTGATAGCGTGATCATCGTTCCCGGCTATGGTATGGCCGTGGCACAGGCACAGCAAACCGTTTCGGAACTGACGCGCAAGCTGCGCGCCAGAGGCAAGAATGTGCGTTTTGCCATCCACCCAGTGGCGGGCCGTTTGCCGGGCCATATGAATGTGTTGCTGGCAGAGGCGAAGGTTCCTTATGACATCGTGCTGGAGATGGATGAGATCAACGAGGATTTCCCCTCGACAGATGTGGTCATCGTCATCGGCTCGAATGACATTGTGAACCCTGCCGCACAGGAAGACCCCAACAGCCCGATTGCCGGGATGCCGGTTCTGGAAGTGTGGAAGGCAAAACAGGTCTTTGTCTCGAAGCGCGGGCAGGGCACAGGCTATTCGGGTATCGAAAATCCGCTCTTCTACAAGGATAATACACGGATGTTCTACGGCGATGCGAAAGCCTCTGTGGACAGCCTGTTGCCGATGATCGAGTGAGCGATTGCTCTTGCGAGACAAAAAAACCCCGGCCATCTGGCCGGGGTTTTTTTGTCTCTGATCCAGACTGCGCCAGCGAGAAACCGGCAGGCAATGCCTGCTTGACTTTTGGCGGCCTATAACCCTTTAACGGCTCGTATTAGTGGAAATACAAGCAAAAGGGGGCATATATGCTCAAAAGATTTTCCCGGTTGGCGCTGATTTGTGCTGTGCCACTCGCGCTTGCCACGCCCGTTTATTCTGGGCCAACTGTCGGTCTGGGCCTGTCATTTGGCTTTGGGGCTGGGGGAGTGCAAACGGGTATTGGCCTTCGTGTCTTCTCTGGCAACCGCAGCAAGAGCACAGTTGGCTCTGTCGGGATTGATTACATGCTGCCCAGCCAGACATGGCGCGGAACGGTTGGTGTGGGGTATATGCAGAATAACGGCTATGTCGGGCTTGATCTTGGTTTCGGGCTGACTGATGGCGCTGTCAGCTTTGGTCTGGGCCTTGGTGGTGCTGCGACGAAGCGCCGTCCGGCAACCGGCCCTGTTGCGCTTCCGTCGCTGGGTGGTGGTGAAGGGGAGCCGAGGTAGACCACGGATATCGCAGCCCGGGTTTTTGGGCGTTGTTGCCATCCGCTGCAATGCGGGTGGCTTTTTGCTGCAGTCAGGTTAACAAGGGCGCGCGTTTCTGCGCAGAGCGGGCTTTGGCCTTGGCGGCTGTTGCAGAAATACAAGTGTGCCACAGTGTGCCATGCATGGGCTTTCAATTGCGGCACCGCAGCATATGCTGAGTTACGAGAGTTCATTTCAGGATTAGTGCCGCCATGCCAACGATTCGCGATCACCCGCAACGCTATGCGCTTGTGAATGAGCTGCATGCGCGCCCGGCGGCCAAGGTTACTGCGCCGGGCGTGGCGGTGTTTCTGGCGGGCAAGCCAGAGCGCGACGCCTTCAAGCGCGACCGGGGCGCGGATCGCGCGCATCTGCTGGCGCTGCTGGACAGGCATGGCGCGGGCCCTCCAGCCCCCGATGCCACGCATCATTCGGCAGATCTGGGGCGGCACCATCTGAAATGGGAAAGCCATACAGAATTCGTAACCTATACCGCCTTTGAGCAGGGACTGCCGGAACGGCCCTTCGATCCTGCAAGTTTCAACGTCTTTCCCGAACCGTGGTTGCAGGAAGCCCCAGGAACGCGTCTGACCTCGATCCTGTTCCAGATTGAAGTAATGTCAGATGATCCTGTGGAAATGCTGGACAAGCTGCTGGACTGGTTTGTGCCAGAAAGCCTTGCTGCCGCAACAGTTCTGGATGGCGCAGCGATCATTGCCAGTGATTTCCGCATTGATCGCGCAGGCCATATCCGCATGGCGGTGTTCGTCAAGCCCGGAACGGGCGGGCGGCGGTTGGGGCGCATCTTGCAGCGGCTTTGCGAGATCGAGACATATAAGACGATTTCCATGCTGGGCCTGAATTGCGCGCGTGCCCTCTCGCCGCAAATGGCAGCGCTGGATGATGAATTGTCCCGCATGACCCGCGCCATGATGGAACCTGACAAAAGCTCGGAAGAAACGCTTTCGGCGCTGCTGCGCATCTCGTCCGAGTTGGAAAATATGATGGTGGAAAACTCTTTCCGCTTTGGCGCAACCGGGGCCTATGAGGCGCTGGTGCATCAGCGCATTTCCATCCTGCGTGAACAGCGCTTTCACGACAGACAAACCCTGCATGAATTCATGACGCGGCGGTATGATCCGGCCATGCGCACGGTGAAATCTGCCGAAGCGCGGCTAAGCAAGATGGCCGAGCGCGCCATGCGCGCAGGCCAGTTGCTGGGCACGCGGGTAGATGTGGAACGCTCTGCCCAGAACCAGAAGCTGTTGGAAAGCATGGATAAGCGTGCCGATCTGCAACTCAGGCTGCAAAACACGGTTGAAGGCCTGTCCGTGGTGGCCATCAGCTATTACGCGGTCAATCTGGTGGCATATATCGCCTTGCCGATCATGGAGCCGCTGGGCATTTCCAAAACCGCCTCCATGGCCATTCTTGCACCATTGGTGGTTCTGGGTGTCTGGGGTATGGTGCGTCGTATCCGCAACCACTTCGATTAAGCTGGCACTTCGATTAAGCGGGGCGTTCACTCGGCGTTGATTGCGCGTGCATGGGTGCGGCGGATGGCGGCGATCACGTCATCAGGGCGGGCATGGTGGGGCATATGGCCCACCCCCTCCAGCACTGTCAGGCGAACGCTTTCCACCTCGCGGGCCAGCCGGGCTGCGTGAAAATCCAGCCCCACAGTGATATCGGCGCTGCCATGCACCACTTCTATGGGCATGGTCAGCGCGGGATAGCCTGCCGCCATCGCCTCGACATGGCCTTTGAGCGCGTCAATCTGGCTGGCATTGAGCTGTAATTGCCCAAGGCGCAGAGTCAGATCAAGGCTGAGGTGGTCAAGATAGCCTTCTGGCACAGGATCGGGCGCAAAGACGCGCTCCAAGCCGCGCTCTATTGTGGCGCGTGGGGTCAGGCGTGCGGCCAGTGGCAAAACCAGATATTGCCCCAAAGCCGAGGCCGAAAGCCGATACCACAAGCCCAGCTCGCCCGGCCATGGGTGCGAGGCAGGCGCAAGCAATGTAAGCCCCGCCACATCCCCCGGCGCGCGCAAGGCCCATGCCAAGGCCACAGCCCCGCCATAGGAATGGCCCAGAAGAATGGGGTTCTCTATCCCGATTTCGGCGGCGGCGCGGCGCAGGATATCGGCCTGTTCCAGCGGGCTTTGCGGCCCGCCGAAACTGTCGGAAAAGCCAAAACCCGGCCTGTCAAAAGCAATGACGCGAAACTCGTTTTCCAGCCGCGCCATCAGATCGAAGCTGAAATCGCGCGCATTGCCATTCGCGCCGTGGATCATGACGAGATCCGGCCCTTGCCCGCGCAAGACCGCGTGAATGCGCCCTTCGGGCAGGGTGACAAAGCCGCCTTCCGGCAATGTCTGCGCCGTGGCGCTTTGGGGATCGGTCATGCTGGCGCAGGCCGCCAAAAGCGCGGCTGTCAGGGCAAGGCCCAAATGTTTACTGGCCGATATTCGCAAGGTCATAGGGTGTTGTCTGGTATATTTCGTTTATCCAGTTACCATATAGAAGATGCGCGTGGCTTCGCCAGCGATTGAGCGGCGTTTTCAACGGATCGTCATCTGGATAGTAATTCAGCGGCACATTGATGGGCTTGCCAGAGGCGCTATCGCGGTCATATTCCTCTTTCAGCGTGGTGCTGTCATATTCAAAATGATTGAAGATCATCAGGGCGCGGTGGCCGGGGTCTTCCACCAGACAGGGGCCAACCTGATCCGAGGCAATCAGGGTTCTGAGCGCGGGCACGGCGTCTATCTCGTTTTGGCGCAATTCTGTCCAACGGCTGACAGGCACAAGCACATCATCCGAAAACCCCCGCAGATATTGAGAGGCGGGGGCAAGATTGCGGTGGCGGAAACAGCCGAATGCCTTGGCAGAGAGCAGGTGTTTCGGGATGGCGTGGAAATGCCACAGCATTGCCATTCCGCCCCAGCACACGCCCAGTGTTTGGTGGACATGGGTTTGCGTCCAGTCAAAAACCTCGGTCAATTCGTCCCAATAGGTGACATCTTCATAGGGCAGATGCTCTATTGGGGCGCCGGTGATGATCAGCCCGTCAAAGCGCTCTGATTTGACCTCCTGAAAGGGGCGGTAGAATTCGGCCATATGCTCGGCGGCGGTGTTTTTGGTTTCATGCTCTGACATGCGGATCAGCGAGAATTCGATCTGCAAGGGCGTGGCCCCGATCAGCCGGGCAAATTGGGTTTCGGTCTGAATTTTCTTGGGCATGAGATTGAGAAGGCCAATGCGCAGGGGCCGGATATCCTGCCGCGCGGCGCGGGTGTCTTCCATGACCATGACGCCCTCGCGCTCCAACACCTGATAGGCGGGCAGATTGGCGGGAAGGGTTATTGGCATTTTACATCCTCACTTCGGTAATTTGGTCGCAATCAAAGCGGCGAAATCATCTGCGCCGCGTAAATTCGCCACCTCTTCGGCCGTGACGCTCACGCCCCAGTTGCGCGCCATGGCGCGGTAGCGCGGCGCGCGATGGGCCAGCGCGCGCGCATATGTCCAGCGCACAAAGGCGTCCGGGTCTATGGCATGTTCTGCAAGCCCGGTTTCGCGCTGGTAATCGGCCCATGCCATTTGCAGAAATTGCGGTTGGTAATACATGGGTTTGGGCGCGCGATCAAAACGGCGGATCAATTCGGACGTATGTGCCTGAGAACCTTCGATCCAGATGGGCAGCACATGACTTGCAAGCTGGCACATCAGCGGATCATCGGGGTTTTCGGGGTCAATAACCTCGCAGATGGAACCGCCAGTATCGCAGACAAAATTTGAATAGCCATAAAGTGCTTGTGCGCGCGCAATGAAATGGGGGGTATCGGCAAGCGCGGCTATCTCTGCGCTGCGGTGTTGATCTTGGCGCAGCATATATTCGGCAAAGGGCAGCCCGCCTTTGTCGGGATTGCCCGGCTTGCCCAGATAGGTGGAGAGCGGCGCGAGATTGTCAAAGGTGATGTTCGA
>JAIUNA010000185.1 GCA_022565265.1 Roseinatronobacter sp.
GGCCCCAGATAGGCACTGAAGGCCAGATCACCATGGCCGATCACAAAGCGCGTATCGGGCGCGCACGGCGCGCTGAGCGCCAAATCCATCAGCCCGTCAAAAGCGGCCTTTACCGTCAGGCTGGGGGTGCAATCGCGTTGCTCTGGTGTGGTCTCGGCCAGTGTGTTGGCGGCGTCCGGCTCTGGCAATGGGGCGCTGGCCTGCTCTGGCTCTGGCTCTCGCTCTGGCCCCTCCGCGCTGGTTGGCTCTGCCATCGCTGCGGTATCTTCCAGTTGCAATTTTGGGCTATCCACAGCAGCGGGGCCGGGCTGCACGGGCGTTGAAAACGCGGCCAGATCAAGCCCCGGTGCATCTGCACCCTTGCCAGAGAAAACGCCGGGCAGAAAAACCACCGCCGCCGCCGCCCCCACACAGAGGATCGAAACTCCCCGAATGATGATCTGCTTATCCATCGCCCTACCCGTTTGCCATCGACAGCCCCTATCTACCGCCCGATTCGGGCGGCATTGGGGCAAGATCGGCGCTTGATGCAAAAAACGAAACAATTTTTCCGCAAAGCACAATTTACCCTCCACATGCGCAACAATGTACTTTGGCAGGCGAGAGTCCTGCGGCCTCTGACATGCCGCATCAGGACGACACTTTAGTGTGTTAAAATGGGGTACAAAAACTTACTAATGATATATAATGTGCTATTCTGACACTTATCACTTTCTGCACTTTTTAAACACACCTCTCCCGCGCTATAAGATGTTATAGAAATGGGGTAATTACAGTGAAACGCTTGCGTCTGAGTTCCTGCGCAATATGTGGGCATAAAAATAGATATCTGCGCAACAAATGCAGTTATTGCGGTACTCCAACACCATTTTGGAACCGCGCGACGTTTTTGTATTTGGCTATATTACTGGTGTTTGCAGTCGTATTTTTTGCCGTTTAGCAAACCTGCCCAGATTGAAAACTTACAAAATATGAAAGCAAAACCGCAGATAACTATTTTCTAGCTTGGAATGGCTGGTATTTATATTTTTGTTTTTCTTCTATCTTTTATATATCTGCGCAACATGTGTCGCGCACTGACAAAATACAAAACCGCCTGACCAACACGAATTGACCATATTAATCAGGATACATATTTAAACTGGTCAGGCAGATATTATCCGCCCTTTGCTCTCCACCAAGGCGCTGCGCAATTGCGCAGCGCATGGGGGCTTACAGCACACTCCCGTGACAATGCTTGAACTTCTTTCCAGAGCCACAGGGGCAAGGGTCATTGCGGCCCGGATTGCCCCATGTCTCTGGGTTGGTTTCGTCAAACCCATCCAGCAGGGGCGCGGGTGCTTCGCCTGAATTCTCTGCCGCTACTTTCAGGCTTTGCTGATGCAGCGCCATTTGTTGCAGCATGGCTTTTTGTTCTTCCTCGCTCAGCGGGCGAATCCGTGACAGATAGCGCGTCACATCCTCGCGCAGCGAATTGAGCATCTTTTCAAACAGGACAAACCCGTCGGTTTTATATTCATTCAGCGGGTCTTTCTGGGCGTAGCCACGGAAACGCACGGCAGAGCGCAGGTAATCAAGGCTCAGCAAATGCTCGCGCCATTTGCGGTCAATCGTTTCCAGCAGGATTTGCTTTTCCAGATTGCGCAGGGTCTCTTCGCCAAATTGCGTCAGCTTTTCGGCCATCAGCGCATCAGAGGCCTCTGTCAGACGTTCGCGCACCACATCCTGATCTACGCCATCTTCATCGCCCCAGGCCTCTGTCGGCACATCCAGCCCCAGCTTTTCGCGGGTATCTGCGCGCAGCCCTGCCATATCCCATTGGTCGGAATAGGATTTGGGGGGCATATGGGTATCAATCAGATCATCAATCACCTGATGGCGCATGTCATCCACGATCTCTGACAGATCGTCGGCTTCCATAATGTCCAGACGCTGATCAAAGATCACGCGGCGCTGGTCATTCATCACGTTATCGTATTTCAGCAATTCCTTGCGAATGTCGAAATTGCGCGCTTCTACCTTGCCTTGCGCCTTTTCCAGCGATTTGTTCACCCAAGGGTGCACAATCGCCTCACCCTCTTTCATGCCCAAAGTGGACAGCACTTTTTCCAGCCGTTCAGAGCCGAAAATGCGCATCAGATCGTCTTCAAGGCTAAGGAAGAAAACAGAGCGCCCCGGATCACCCTGACGGCCAGAGCGGCCGCGCAACTGGTTGTCTATCCGGCGGCTTTCATGGCGTTCGGTGGCCAGCACGAACAACCCGCCTGCCTCTTTCACCTCTTGCTTTTCATCGGCCACTTCGCCTTCAATCCGCGCGCGGGTTTCGGCCGGATCGGCCTCTGGATCGGCGGCAAGGGCTTGCAGCACGCGCATTTCCACATTGCCGCCAAGCTGAATATCCGTGCCGCGCCCGGCCATATTGGTGGCAATCGTCACCGCCCCAAGGCGGCCCGCATCGGCCACGATTTGCGCTTCCTGCTCGTGCTGGCGGGCATTGAGCACGTTATGGGTAATGCCCGCGCCTTTCAGAAGGCTGGACAATTCCTCAGATTTCTCGATAGAGGTTGTCCCCACCAGAATAGGCTGGCCATTGGCATGGGCGGTGCGGATTTCTTCCAACACCCCATCCAGCTTTTCGCGCGCGGTGCGATACACTTGGTCATGTTCATCCAGACGCGCGATTGGCAGATTGGTGGGAATTTCCACCACGCCCAGATTATAAATTTCCTTGAATTCATCCGCCTCGGTAGAGGCCGTACCTGTCATCCCGCCCAGTTTTTTATACAGGCGGAAATAGTTTTGGAAGGTAACAGAGGCATAGGTCACGTTTTCGGGCTGGATCGCGCAGCCCTCTTTCGCCTCTATCGCCTGATGCAACCCTTCAGACAGCCGCCGCCCCACCATCATCCGGCCTGTGAATTCATCAATCAAAACTACCTGCCCATCACGGACAATATAATTCTGGTCTTTGTGAAACAGTTTATGCGCGCGCAGCCCCTGATTGACATGGTGCACCAGCGAGGTGGATTCAGGATCATACAGCGATTGCCCTTCGGGCAAATACCCTACCTCATGCAATTTGGCCTCGATAAATTCGTTGCCGTCATCGCTTAGGGTGGCGTTGCGGATTTTCTCGTCAATTGTGTAATGCTCTGGCTGCAAGAATGGAATCAGCGCATTTACCTTCACATACAGATCAGATTTATCTTCTGCCGGGCCTGAAATAATCAGCGGTGTCCGGGCCTCGTCAATCAGGATCGAATCCACCTCATCGACAATCGCAAAATAATGGCCGCGCTGGCTCATTTCTTCGCGGCGCAGGCGCATATTGTCGCGCAGGTAATCAAAGCCCAATTCGTTATTGGTGGCATAGGTCACATCGGCAGCATAGGCGGCCTTTTTCTCGGCATCGGGCTGTTGCGAATAGACAACGCCGCAGCGCATGCCCAGCCGTTCAAACACCTTGCCCATCCATTGGGAATCGCGCTTGGCCAGATAATCATTCACTGTCACCACATGCACGCCCCGCCCCGTCAGCGCATTCAGATAGGCGGGGAAGGTGGCGACAAGGGTTTTGCCCTCGCCGGTTTTCATTTCGGCAATATTGCCCTTGTGCAGGAAAATTCCGCCAATCAGCTGCACATCAAAGGCACGCAGCCCCAGCGCGCGGCGCGCGCCTTCGCGGCAATTGGCGAAGGCTTCGGGCAGCACATCATCCAGCTTGGCCCCATCGGCCACGCGGGCCTTCAATTCTTCGGTTTTGGCCATAAGATCGGCGTCTGACATGGCCTGAAACTGCGGCTCCAGCGCGTTGATCTGGGCAACCAGCGGGCGGACGGATTTTACCTTGCGGTCATTTGCCGTGCCAAAAACCTTTTTCGTGATCGCTCCAAGCCCAAGCATGCGCTCTCCGCCTCTCTGTGTGCCATCTTGCGGCCCAAAAGGCGCCGCTAACCAATTCGTCATGGCCTGCCGCAAGTGCCGGGGTTGTCGGCGCGCGCAGGCTTCCATAGAAGGGCAGGTGAACCGCACGGCCCCCTTGCACAGGTCAGACCTGCCAGCGATGTAATGGGCGGCCCCAAAAGTGTCAACGATGCGCGCCCCGCGCACCCTGTCTGGAGTAGAAATATGCGCCGATTTTCACGTTTGAGTGTTGCTCTCGCCACGACCATGGCTTTCTCTGCGCCGGTTTTTGCCCAGTCAGAGCCAAGCCGCGACACTGTGCTTGCCACGGTAAACGGCACTGACATCACATTGGGCCACCTTCTGGCCGCGCGCGATGTGCTGCCCGATCAGTTTCGCAACATGCCGCCACAGGCGCTTTTCAATCCGCTGATGGAACAGTTGATCGAACAAACCGCCCTGATGCAAGAGACCGAAGCCGCGCTTGGCGCGCGCGATCTGCTGGCGCTGGAAAACGAGCGCCGCGCCTTCATTGCCAATGCAGCCCTTACCCGCGCCGCCGAAGCGGCGCTGTCTGAAGACAATATCGCCGCCGCCTATGCCGATTTCGTGGCAGAGTTTGAAACGCGCGAACCACAGCCGGAATTCAACGCCTCACATATTATTGTAGAGACAGAGGCAGAAGCCGCCGCCCTGCGCGCCGAACTGGATGCAGGCGCGGATTTCGCCGAACTGGCGCGCGACCATTCCTTTGATGGCGCGGCAGCCAATGGCGGATCATTGGGTTGGTTTGGCCTTGGCGCGATGATCCCCGAATTTGAACAGGCCGTGCAAGAACTGGAAGTGGGCGCTTATATGGGGCCGCTGCAAACGCAGTTTGGCTGGCATCTGGTGTTGCTGAATGAAACGCGCATGGCCCAGCCCCCCGCCTTGGAAGATATGCGCGAAGCCCTGGCCGAAAATTTGCAGCGCGAAGCCGCACAGGCCGAACTGCCCCGCGCCACCGAAGCCGCAAGCATAGAGCGCGCCTATGACGCGCTTGATCCCGCCATCCTGCTGCAATCAGACCTTCTGGACGACTGAACCGCCACAGGGTAAAGGAAAGCCGGGCCGGAATATCGGCCCGGTTTTGCCATGGAGAGCACGGAAATGGGCCTGAAGAAAAAGCTCAAGCGCAAGGTCAAAGCCCTGAAAGCGCAACTTGCCGCCGCGCAGGGGCCGCAGAAATCCGCGCCCATGGTCTCGCCATTGGCACCCGCCGCTTTCCCCCAACTGCCTGCCATTGCCGGGGCGCGGTTTGCCTCTGCCGCTGCGGGCGTGCGTTACAAGGGCCGCACAGATGTGATGCTGGCCCATCTGGCGCCGGGTACAGTGATGGCGGGCACATTCACCCGCTCTGCCACGCGCGCCGCCTCTGTGCTGGATGCGCAGGCCAAGATTGGCGCGGATGGGGCCGAGGGGGCCGCGATTCTGGTCAATTCCGGCAATGCCAATGCCTTTACCGGGGCGCAAGGCGCACAATCCGTGGCCGCGCTATGCGATGCTCTGGCCGCAAAGCTTGGCCTGCCCGCCAGCCGCATTTTCACCTCTTCCACTGGTGTGATAGGCGAGCCGCTGCCGCATGAGCGCATTGCCGCCGCGCTGGAGGGGTTGGCGGAGAACCTGTCAGATACCGCCCTGCCCGATGCCGCCCGCGCCATCATGACAACAGATACCTTTCCCAAAGGGGCCACAGCCCGCGCCGAAATTGGCGGGGCAGCCGTGCAGATTGCAGGCATTGCCAAAGGCTCTGGCATGATCGCGCCGGATATGGCCACAATGCTGGTCTATATCTTCACCGATGCCAAAATCACACGGCCCGCGCTGCAAACGCTGGTCAGCCGCCTGACAGATCGCAGTTTCAACTGCATTACCGTCGATAGCGATACATCCACCTCGGATATGCTGCTTGTGGCCGCAACGGGCCAAAGCGGCGCGCCGGAAATTACCGATCCCGCCAGCCCGGAGGCGCAGGCTTTCGCCGCAGCGCTGGAACAGGTGATGCTGGATCTGGCGCATCAGGTGGTGCGCGATGGCGAAGGGGCGACAAAGTTTATCGAAGTGGCGGTAACAGGCGCGCGTTCCGATGCCGATGCCCGCAAAGTGGCCATGTCCATCGCCAATTCGCCCTTGGTGAAAACCGCTGTCGCCGGGCAAGACCCGAATTGGGGCCGCATTGTCATGGCCGTTGGCAAATCGGGCGCAGAGGCCGACCGCGACCGCCTGTCCATCCGCTTTGGCCCGCATCTGGTGGCGCAGGCGGGCCAGATTGCCCCCTCTTACGCCGAGGCCAGTGGCGCGGCCTAGATGACAAACACCGATCTGGTGATCGGGAGTGATCTGGGGATGGACAC
>JAIUNA010000186.1 GCA_022565265.1 Roseinatronobacter sp.
CAAAACCCGATCAGCATTCTCGGCCAATACCCCAGGCCCACGCGCCTGTGACGGCTGCGCACCCAGGGATGGGATCGTCTGTGGCCAGAAGCGCTTTGGCCACCGGCCAAGCAGGGCCGTGGCCGCGAATTTTCCAAATTCCGCAAAACGCTGGCGCGGCGCAAGCGTGCGCTCCTCTGCCGGGCTGAGCCTGACCAGCGCAAGCGGCTGCTCCAACGCGCGTTCCAGCGCCAGCGCGGCACGCGGCATATGCGCCCGCCCAGTGATCAAAACGATACCATCAGGGAAAGGCCCCTTCTGCGCAAGCCAGCAGGCGGTTTCCAAAGCATTCTCCAATGTTGTCTTCGCATCAGATGCAAGCGTGATCTGCCCGCCCCTCAGCCCGGCCTGCGCCGTCTCGGACAGGTGAAATTGCGTCGCGAAATCCTCTGGGCGCATGCCTGCCCCAGCATTGACACCAGAGATGAAAAGACGATCCCCCGCGCCCTGTTCAAAAAGCGCAAGCGCCATGTCCACACGATCAAATTGCCCGGTACACACAATCGCCGTCCGGGGCAAATGAGCGGGGGCAACAGGGCTGGGGCTGCGCAACTCAAACTCGCGGTAAAGTAGCGCACCACACAGGCTTGCGAGACTGACCGCCAGAAGACAGCCCGCTTTGACATATCGTGGCATTGGCCCCCTTTTCTTTCCGGTTCAGCCCGCCCCCTGCGACGGTCTGCGCCGCGTGGCGGGCCGCAAGCCGGCGTCAATCATGCGCAATCTTTGCGGATATCCCCGATGGCAGTGAAATTTTGCGCGCCCGCCATTTTTGGGCGCCCTCGAATCTCACCCTGTATCGGTCGGGCACTAATCGTATTTGTACCGATACCCGCCATAATAATACCCGTATTTGGCACCATAAGCACCATAGCGGCTGGCGCTTTGGTCAAACTGGTTGAGCACACAGCCCGACACCGAAACCCCCACATTCTCAAGGGTTTTCTTGACAGATTGCAACTCGGTTCTTGTTGTCACAAGATGACGGATAACCAGCAGCGACATGCCAACATGCTGGCCGATAATGCCCGGATCTGCCACGGCCAAAACTGGCGGGGCGTCAATGATCACCAGATCGTAATGCTGCCCAAGACTGTCCAGCAACCGTGGCAAGGCCTCCGATGCCAGCAATTCTGCGGGATTGGGGGGGAAAATACCGTTGCACATGAAATCCAACCCGCTGTTTTCAAAATGCAAGATCGCCTCATGAGCGGGCGTCTGCCCACTCAGGACATCAGACAATCCGGGCGCTTTGCGATTGAGGCCAAAATACTGCCGAAGGAACCCGCGCCGCATATCGCCATCTATCAACAACACCCGCGCACCGGCTTGTGCAGATACAATGGCGAGATTGAGAGAGATGAAAGATTTTCCATCCGCAGGCGCGCAGGATGTGATCATCAAGGTTTTGCTGGGTGCCGCCGCCAGCGAAAAGCGCAATCCTGTGCGCAGGCCCCGCAGCGCCTCGACAACCATATCGCGCGGGGCCTCGATTGCCATCGCATAGATGGCATCATAAGGCTTTGCATTGTTCAGATCGCGCGATTTCGACACTGTCGCAAATAAAGCAAGACCCAACTCCTCCAGAACGCGGGCATCCTCTATCCCGCGCCGGAAAAAATTTATCAGAAATACCCCAAGCGCGCTGAGAACAAAACCAATGCCAAGCCCAATGAAAATTGGCTGCCGCCGATCCGGGCCGACAAGAACGCCCCTATCCGCAGATTCCAAAACAAAGATATTTCCAATCGTGCTGGCCCTGAGAATGCGCAATTGTTCAATGCGGTTTACAAGCTGCAATTCCAACTGGCGCGCGCGTTCAACCTTTTGTGTAAGCCGGGCCAATTCCTGCTCTGCTTCGGGAACATCCGAAAGCAAATTCCGCAGATCAGCCAAGCGGAGCCTCAGCCTATCTTCTTCGGCCTGCAACGCAAGGTAATCGGGATGGTTGGGCGTCAGGCGCAGCAAAAGTTGTTCACGGCGGAATGAAATATCTTCAATCGCCGTTTCCAATGTCACAGTTTGCGCAAGCAGTTCCTGCGTCGTCAAGCTCAACTCGCGTCGATCTTGCGTGCGCCGGTATTCTGATAACTCTGTGCTTGCGCGGCGCAGATCGGCCCGCAATTCTGGGAGCTGGCCTTCGATAAACGCGATACTCTGATCAATCTGTGCCGAGCGCCTGCGCAGATTGTGTTCTTGATAGGCCGCCACCACCGCATTCACGATCGTGACTGACCGTTCTGCCTCTGGCGCGCGCAATCTGAAATCTACAATCCCGGAACTGCCCCGCTCCCGAATATCAAGCTTGCTCGCAATAGAATTCACCGCGGCACGAGATTCGTTCAAGCGGATCGAAAACACGCGCCCGACACCCGCGCGCAAAGCCTCAATCTCGACCATTCCGCCACCGGGCAGGGCAATCGGGCCTCGCCAATCCGCCTCAATAACATCGCCATTTGCGAGAGTGATGGAAACCTGATCTTCCCCAAGAACACGCAGTTGCAATTCGCCCCGCGCCTGCCCCGGCGGCCATTCAAGCCGCGCAACGCGCAAAACCTCTCCCGCGCGAATATACTCCGAGGGGATAACCCTGTCAAAAACACTGCTCATCGGCAGATTGCGCCGGGCCAGAATGCTGCCGATGACAGGAGCCTCCATTGGCGAAACCTGAATATCCAACCCCAAAGCCTCGACAACGGGCGACAGGATCAAACTTGATCGGATAATATGAATCTCTGTTGCCAATTGGCTGCTGGACGATTCTCCCCCGCGCAACAATTCGCCAACAAGTTCCGCAGGCAAAGTAACAGTATCGGATCGCCGCTCAATCTGTACCAGAGAGGATGCCTGAAATTCATTCGGCGCCAATTGCCCTATGAACGCCCCCACAATCCCTGCGGCAAGGGTAGCGCCCAAAATCCAGAATTTTTTGGCCAAAAGCTGCGCCAACAATTCGGAGAGGGAAATCTCTTCTTCCTGCTGGCCCGTTTGCCCGACAGGCGGCTTGGAGAAAGGGCTTGATGCATTCATTTCAGCCGCTCCAATTGCTTCGCCCAATGGCGGACACTTTCCACCACAAGACCGACCATATGCAAATGCATAGCCTTCCCGCGCCTGTAGGGATCCGGGATCTCCTTGCCATCTTCAAAATATCCCAACAAAAATGTTTTGCCACCCAGATGAGGCCAGCGCGCCATGATCTCATGCCGGTGACTGTTTTCCATCACCAAAATCATATCAACATCTCGCCCCAATTCGTCTGTAAACTGCCGGGCTATATGCGCGTCCAACGCAATGCCTTGCGCTTGTGCCGCCGCCGCGCTCTCTGGGTCAATACCGCGCCCGACCACCGCATGCAAACCGGCAGAGGTAACATCTATATCTGAAACATATTGGCGTAGCACAGCAGCAGCAACGGGCGAGCGACAGATATTCCCAGTGCAAACAACCAGCAGCCTCTGAGTCATTCAATCACATCTTCGATGATACTTCTGGTTCTGATAACCCCAGACACAGGTGTCAGAATACGACCAACCGTATCATTCCAACGCGTTATTGGATCGGTTGTCACAAAAACAACATCCATCGGCGCCATTGCGAATTGCGATGTCAGCATCAGCGCCGTTGCATCCAGCAAATTGAACTGGAACACAATAAAGGACTCTGGCTGGCCGGGGACGGCCCGAAACACAAAAATTCCGCGCGCATCTGCACGCAATCGTGATGGCCCGCCGCGCGCAGCCAAAACCTCAGTAAGGGTTTTGCGCTCCGGGCCAAGCCTGATTTCACCTACGCCAATCTCGCCAAAAGTGAAAACACGGTTATCCGCCATCGCAGGTACAAAGATGATATCATTTGGCAAGAGGATAGGATTGTGATTGGGCAGCCCCTGCTCCATGAAGGCGAGCAGATTGACCATATATTCGCGGCCTTGGCGCCGAATAATCACGTGCCGCAGGTCAGATCTTTCGGTAATCCCCGAAGTGTTTGCAAGATCGAGCAACCGCAACGGCACATTTGTCAAAGTCGTGCTGCCAGGCGATGAAATCGCACCCGTTATCGTAACTTGATGCGCGCGATAATTCTGCACCGCAACTTCGACTTGCGGGTCGGCAATGAATTCGCGCAACGCTGTTTCAAGATTCCGCCTGATCTCCGTTACGGTCAATCCGCGGGCGCGTGTCATCCCGACGAAGGGGTAGAAGAACTCACCCGCCTCATTGACAATTGGCCCCTCGACAATATTTGCAACGTCAGATCCCGCCGAACGCTCAGGTGTTGTCCAGGTAGCGATACGCAGCTGATCACCAGATCCAATGCGATAACTGTACACGCCAGGATCGGTTGGCGGATTATTTCCAAGGCCATTTAACCGCAGCCAAGACGCGTCTGTGTAGAATCGGATATTCTCTGAAGTAATTGGAATCACTTCAACATTGCGGGCAGCAAGATCACGGCTTGCGCTCGCATTCACAGGAAAGCTCATCTGGTTACTGCACCCGGAAACGAGAGCTATAGACGATGCCAATGACGAGAGCACAAACGCCCTCCGCGAAAATGGGGAGCTGTTTATTTGCATGTCAAACCTACGTTTCTAATCTGCCTGCCTGATGGAAAATCGGTAGTCTACTTTCCGACTTGGCGCAAGAAGCCGGGCACTCGGATTCCAAGATTGCGCCGAATTAATGTTAAAAATGCAACGCAGTGACAAAACGGAACATTGCGCCTCTAAAGATAATAATCTCTTAGGAGATAATATGTATATTTGGCGATAAAAATCTTCTTAAGTATAAAATTTGGCATTTTATCCTATCAACAGATGCATTTCGGCGCCCCCTCTAGACTCAAATGTCCAAACAAGGTGCATAGCACCAAGACAAAGAGCGAATAGCCAGATTTAAAATAAATCTATTAAAATCATACCCTTAAAAACACTCATGGCGTCGCAAACTTCAAGCTTTGCGCGAAAAGGCGGGAAAGCTGCCGTTCATTGCATCACAATAACCAGCGCAAGAGCAAAGTTTATTGAAATTTCCCCAAGGGTGCGCGACAATGACAACATAATAGGTATAGCGCGAAACGCATCCATCGCGGCTGCGTGCTGCATGACCATAAGAAAACTAATCGCAAAGAGGAGAGCAGGCATGAAAGCGCCCTTAATTTCCATTTCGATCCTCGCGTTGTTTGCAGGAGTAGCCAGCCACGCGCAAACCCCACCCATGGACTGGAAAGGGCCATATGTTTCACTTGGCGCTTCACAGACAAAAGTTTCGTATTCCGCTTCTGCCGGCTATTCCCCTGCCAAAGCATCTGGAGCAGGAGCCAGCCTTATCTTCGGATATAACTTCAGATATGATACTTTGGTGTATGGGCCGGAATTTCTGGCGAACTTTTCCGATATAAAAGGATCGTCGTCCTCTTGCGGCACCGTGGCGAGCTGCACATCAAATATTGAAAACTATCTGGCTGCGCGCATTCGTGTCGGATACGCCCTCGATTCTGCCTTGGTTTTCGGAACAATTGGCGTCGCATTTGATGAACAAAATCAGCGCGTAACAGGTGCTTCCGACCCATCAAAACGTCATCGCGGCGTCTCTTTGGGGTTGGGTGCAGAATTGCCTGTTGCGCCAAATTTATCAGCACGCGCCGAGATCGAATATTATAGGTTTGATAGAAAGACTTATAACCTTGGCTTTGGGCCAGTAGAGATCAGGCCGAAATTCACAGCCGCACGCCTTGGTCTATCATACAATTTCTGACGCTCCCGCCCTGAAAGTACTGCGAAGAGGCACAGATGTGTCCCTTCGTCCCTCTGTCGAGATTAATGGCGCTGTGCTAGAGGGTTTAAGCATCCCACATTATTGTAATATATATTCCATCCACATAGATTACCTACATCCTATCGTTGCCGGTCATTGATCGCTGTCGTCAGATCAAAATACACTGCGCAGGCCCTCGCAACCGCGCAATATTTGTATATCAAACCAGAAGCCCGCGCTATTGTACTCCGTCATTCCCTGAGGCCAAACGACGAATGTACGTATCATCGCTATTGTGGGTCTAAGCGGCCCAGGCCAGTGACTTCGCCGCGCAAAACCCAACTACTTGATGAAACGCTATGCAATTGCACTTCCGCAGATCACACTACTCTTTTACACTAAGCTTATGAAATCGGAATAATATGGTAGGTTCCATAAGTATGTTGAATAATCGAAAGCGCACAGAGTTGGGGCTTCTTAATGTG
>JAIUNA010000187.1 GCA_022565265.1 Roseinatronobacter sp.
ACAGCGATTGCATCTATATCGCTGGCCAGCACCGGATCGGGCCAAATTTTTGCAGCCCCCATCGCAAGCACGGCTGTTCCGCAGCCAATATCCACCACATTGCGGCCCCGGAATCCTTCAGTATCCAGCCTGTCCAAAGCGCGCAGACAGCCCAGAGTTGTGCCATGATGGCCCGTTCCGAACGCCATGGATGCCTCGATCAACAAGCCCACGCGGCCCTCTGGCAACTTGTCGGCATCATGGCTGCCATAGACAAAGAACCGGCCCGCCTCGACAGGCGAAAGATCGCGGCGCACTTTGGCCACCCAATCAATTTCGGGCAATTCCGATACAAGGAAAGGCTGCGCTTCAAATGCCTGCGCCAGAACCAGAAGTTCTATCTCATCGGGGGCATCGGTGAAATAGCCGCCCACTTCCCACAGACCAGAGCCGTCTTCCATCTCGAACACCCCCACGCCCATCGGCTCTGGGGTCATATTCTCCATGGCCTCGGACAGCGCATAGGCGGCCTCGGATGAAGTGAGTTTGGTAATGGCGGTATATGTGGGCATGGGCGGGGGCTATCCTCTGGCAGGGTCAGGCTGCGCGATACTGGCAGGGCGCGGCCCGGTCAAGCAAAACACGGCCCCCGCGCGCCGGCCGCGCCCTGTGGCAAGGGCGCGCGGGTGGGTGGGCGGGGCGTGCCCTTGGTGCAGGGCGCGGCCTGCGCGCTATGCACTCAGCCCAATCGGGCATGTCACGCCCGTGCCACCAATCCCGCAATAACCTTGCGGGTTTTTGTGCAGATATTGCTGATGGTAATCCTCTGCATAGTAAAACTCTGGCGCAGGCAGGATTTCTGTCGTGATGGCACCATAGCCCGCAGCTTGCAGTCGGGCACCATAGGCGGCGCGGCTGGCCTCGGCCGCATCTTGCTGGCCCGCGCCCTAGCAATAACTCCCAGAGCGGTATTGCGTGCCCCGGTCATTGCCCTGCCGCATGCCTTGGGTGGGATCGTGATTTTCCCAGAACCGCTGCAACACCCCATCATAGCTGAGGGTCGCAGGGTCAAAGATCACGCGCACCACTTCATTATGCCCGGTCTTGCCGGTGCACACCTCCTGATAGGTCGGGTTCTGGGTAAATCCGCCTGCATAGCCCACCATTGTCAGCCAGATGCCGGGGGTTTGCCAGAAAATCCGCTCCACCCCCCAGAAACAGCCCATCCCGACCAGGGCCTCGGCCATGCCATCAGGCACAGGTGCTTTCCGCGGCCGGCCCGAAATGGCATGGGTCTCGGCCGTTGCAATGGGGAGTGCACGGCCCGGCAGGGCCTCGGCCCGCGTGATCATACGTGTTTTATCCGCCCCGAATCCGAACATGCTGTCTCTCCTTCTCCAGTTACCGCAGAGATAAGCCTGTTTGCGCCCGATGCAACCGGATCAAAAAAAGCTTTGGGGGTCGATATCCACGGCCAGCCGCAAATCACCGCGCAGCTTATGGGGGCGCAGCCATGCCGTAAGCGCGCTTTGCAGGGGCGCGCCTTTGGGTGCTTTCACCAAGCGGCGCACACGATGGCGCCCGCGAATGCGGGCGATGGGAGCAGGCGCGGGGCCAAAGACCTGTGCGCCAATGGCGCGCAAGGGTGCATCGGCCTGCGCAAGGGCCTGGCCCAGCGCAAAAGCAGGCTCCAGTTCCGGGGCAGAGATGACAATCCCCGCCAGCCGCCCGTATGGCGGCATGCCCAAAGCCTGCCGCTGCGCGGCCTCGCTTTGCCAGAATTCCTCTTCTGCGCCCGACAGGATGGCGCGAATGACAGGGTGGTCGGGCTGGCTGGTCTGGATCAGCGCATGTCCCGGCTTTTCCGCCCGGCCTGCGCGGCCAGACACCTGCCGCACCAGTTGAAACACCCGCTCTGCCGCGCGCAGGTCAGACCCGGACAGGCCCAGATCGGCATCTATCACCCCTACCAATGTCAGGGCGGGAAAGTTATGGCCCTTGGCCACGATCTGCGTGCCAATGATGATATCCGCGTGCCCGCTGGCAATCGCGCCAATCTCCTCTTTGAGCGCGCGGGCAGAGCCGAACAGATCGGATGAGAGCACCGCCACCCGCGCCTGAGGCCAGAGCGCGCGCGCTTCTTCTTCCAGCCGCGCTACACCGGGGCCAACGGGGGCAAGCCTGTCTGCCGCGCCACAAGAGGGGCAAACCTCTGGCATCGCGCAAGACGCCCCGCATTGATGGCAGACCAGCCGTTTGAGAAACCGATGCTCGACCATGCGCGCATCACAGGTGCCACATTCGATCTGATGGCCACAGGCGCGGCAGACTGTAAGCGGCGCATAGCCGCGCCGGTTGAGGAATAAAAGCGCCTGCTCCCCCTCTGCCAGCCGCGCGGTAACAGCCGCTTGCAGCGTAGGCGAAACCCAGCGCCCTGTGGGCAAATCTTCAACGCGCAGATCGATCGCGCGCATATCCGGCAAGGTATTGGGGCCAAACCGCGCGGCCAGATCAAGGCGGGCATATTTGCCCGCCTCTGCATTGGCCCATGTCTCCAGCGAGGGGGTGGCAGAGGCAAGCACCACCTGCGCCCCCGCCATGGCCGCACGCAACACGGCCATATCGCGGGCATTGTACAAAACGCCCTCTTCCTGCTTGTAGGAACTGTCATGTTCCTCATCCACCACAATAAGGCCCAGATCGCGAAACGGCAGAAACAACGCCGAACGCGCACCAACCACAAGCTGGGCTTCACCCTGCGCCACCATATGCCAGCAGCGCCGCCGCTCGCTGAGCGTGACGCCGGAATGCCATTCGGCGGGGCGCGCGCCAAAGCGCGCCTCAACCCGCGTCAGAAATTCCGCACTCAGCGCGATTTCGGGCAAGAGCACCAGCGCCTGACGGCCCTGTGCAAGGCAGGCGGCCACGGCCTCCAGATACACCTCGGTCTTGCCGGAACCTGTCACGCCCTTCAGAAGCGTTGTGCCATATCGCCCGGCCTGAACCCCTGCGGATAGCACCGCCGCCGCCTGCGCCTGATCGGGGGTCAAGCCATGGCCCGCGCGCAATGGGTCTAGCGGCGGATAGGGCTGGTCGCGCGGCGCGGCGCGCTCGATCAATGCACCTGCCTGCACCAAGCCGCGCACCACACCTGCACTTACCCCCGCGCCCTGCGCCAATTCCCCCGCTGTCAGCCCCGCGCCCCCATAGGCTGCGCAAACAGCCATCACCTTTTCGCGCGCCTGTGTCATCCGCTCTGGCATCTGCGCGCCGGGATAGAGCAGTTTTCGCATGGCAGGCCCTTGGCCCAGATCGGGCACACGGGTCGCCAGCCGCAGCATGGCGGGAAGGGGGGTAAGCGTGTAATCGGCCACACGTGCCAGAAATTCGCGCAATTCGGCCCGCAGGGGCGCGGCTTCCAGCACGCGGATCACACCGCGCAGCTTTGTACGCGCCACGCGCCCCTCTGCCGCCCCCCAGACCACGCCCACCACCCGGCGCGGCCCCAAAGGCACTTCCACAAAACCCCCAAGCCAGAC
Organism: Roseinatronobacter sp.; assembly: GCA_022565265.1. Classification (GTDB taxonomy): domain Bacteria; phylum Pseudomonadota; class Alphaproteobacteria; order Rhodobacterales; family Rhodobacteraceae; genus Roseinatronobacter. The sequence goes on from JAIUNA010000187.1 coordinate 3,519, forward strand.
CCCGCCCTCTGGTGCAAGATAGTCCAGCACACGGCCCAAAGGCTCTGCTGTCAGCACCCCGCAGGGGCTGCCCTCGTCAAAGAACTCCAGGCAATCGGGCTGTGACATGGCAAAGGGGGGTTCCTGTGCAGCAAGGCTTCAGGTATGACGCGAGCGCAAACAAGCTGCAAGCCGAAGGGGCAAGAAATGAAATTCTTTGTCGATACCGCCGATGTCGCGGCAATCCGCGAGTTGAATGATCTGGGCATGGTGGACGGGGTGACAACCAATCCCTCGCTGATCCTGAAATCGGGGCGCGACATTATCGAAGTCACGCGCGAGATTTGCGAGATTGTGGATGGCCCGGTTTCTGCTGAAGTGGTGGCACTGGATGCAGAGGCCATGATCGCCGAAGGCCGCAAGCTGGCCGAGATTGCACCCAATATCACTGTCAAACTGCCGCTGACATGGGACGGGCTGAAAGCCTGCAAAGTGCTGTCAGGCGAAGGCAAGATGGTGAATGTCACGCTGTGTTTCAGCGCCAATCAGGCACTTCTGGCGGCCAAGGCCGGCGCGACCTTCATCTCGCCTTTCGTCGGGCGTCTGGATGATATCGCGCTGGACGGGATGGAACTGATTGAGGATATCCGCGTTGTCTATGACAATTACGGCTTTGAGACGCAAATCCTTGCGGCCTCTATCCGGTCGGTCAATCATGTGCTTGACGTTGCGCGCATCGGTGCGGATGTGATGACAGCCCCGCCTGAAGTGATCCGAAAACTGGCATTCCACCCGCTGACAGATGCAGGTCTGGCACAATTCATGAAAGATTGGGAAAAAACAGGTCAGAAAATCCTGTAACCTTTGCTATAGTCCGCCCAAGAGTGACAAAAACCGAGCAGTCAACGGACAGGCAAATTTATGACAGGAACTGCCTTGCGGCCCGATCAGGCCGAAGAATTCCGCGCCACGATACTGGCCGACCCCACCTTGATCCTTGATGACAAGGATCTGATGCGCACGCTGGTTGCCGCCAGCGAGCGCGGCATGGGCGATAATATCATCGATCTGCGCGGGCTGGCCATGGAACGGCTTGAAGCGCGCCTTGACAGGCTGGAAGAAACCCACCGCGCTGTAATTGCGGCGGCTTATGAAAACCTGTCAGGGACAAACCAGATTCACCGTGCAATCCTGCGCATGCTTGACCCCGACAAATTCGAGGAATTCCTGCGCAATCTGGGCGGCGATGTCGCGCAGATTTTGAATGTGGATGCCGTGAAGCTGGTTCTGGAAAGCTCTGATGCCGGGTCAGACCCGGCTTTGGCGCGGATTTCGGATGTGCTATGCGTCATGCGTCCGGGATTTTCGGAAACCTATATGAGTTCAGAGCGCGGCCCGACCTCGCGGCAGGTGGTGTTGCGACAGAGCATTCCACAAACCGATGTGCTTTATGGCGCGCGCATGGCCGATCTGCGGTCAGAGGCCTGCATGCGTCTGGATCTGGGCGCAGGCCGGATGGGCGGCATGCTGGTCATGGCCTCGGAAAATCCGCATATGTTCAAACCCGGCCAAGGCACAGATCTGCTTGCCTTATTTGCCGGGATTTTTGAAAGGGCAATGCGGCGCTGGCTGGCATGAGCGCGCCGCTGGCCCTGCCCAGTGCTGCGCAGCGCGATGCGTTGCAAACATGGCTTGGCGGGCTTGTCGCGCTGGACGGGGCGTCAGAGCATACAGTGGCGGCCTATGCGCAGGATGTGGGCCAGTTTCTGGGGTTTTTGGCATTCCATCTGGGGGGCGCGGAAGGGCTTGGCCAGATCGGCCGGATTGGTCAGGCTGATATGCGCGCATGGATGGCGCGCGAGCGCGCGGGCGGGATTGGCAGCCGCTCGCTGGCGCGCAAACTCTCGGCTGTCAAAAGCTTCGCGCGCTGGCTGGCAGAGCGTGAAGGGTTTGATATTTCCGCCATTCTGGCCACGCGCGCACCCAAATATGCCCGCACCCTGCCCCGCCCGCTGAACGAACAGGCCGCGCGCGACATGATCGCGCTTGTGCCCTTGCAGACGCGCAACGATTGGGAGGGGCTGCGCGATGGTGCGGTGGTAACGCTGCTTTATGGCTGCGGGCTGCGCATATCCGAGGCATTGGGGCTGTGCGGGCGCGACTGGCCCTTTGGCGACAGCTTGCGTATTCGCGGCAAAGGCGGGCGCGAGCGGGAAGTCCCGCTTCTGCCTGTCGCATGCGCGGCAGTGGCCGCCTATCTGCGCGCCTGCCCGCACACCATGACACCGGGCAGCGCATTGTTTCGCGCCAGCCGGGGCGGGCCGCTGAACCGGCGCCATATGGCCAAGGTCATGGAGGACACGCGCTTGCAACTGGGCCTGCCTGCCACCGCCACCCCCCATGCGCTGCGCCATTCCTTTGCCACGCATCTGCTTGCCGCCGGGGGCGATCTGCGCGCGATACAGGAATTGCTGGGCCATGCAAGTTTGCAATCGACACAGGTTTACACTGCAATAGATAGCGGGCAGTTGATGGCGATCTACAAGACAGCCCATCCCCGCGCGCAGATGTGACAGGGGCGGGCTTTGCCACATGACCACGGCCATGAAGGGGGCAGCCGCATGAATGACCAGATGAAAGCCTATGGCGTGCATCTTTTCACCGCCACGGGTGCGGTATTTGCCATGCTGGCGCTGCTCGAAGCGGTGCAAGGCGATTGGGCGATGATGTTTCTATGGCTGGTCGTGGCCTTTATCGTAGATGGCATCGATGGCCCCTTGG
>JAIUNA010000188.1 GCA_022565265.1 Roseinatronobacter sp.
ATGATCCACAAACACGCCCTCGCCGACCACCCCCCCCAGCCGCAAATAGGCCCGGATCAGGGAGGGCATTTGCGCCAGCGCCAATTTGCGATCCAGAGTGTCAGGGGCTAGCGGAACAAAGCCGGTTTTATGCCGCGCGCGCGCGCGCAGGCCATCGGGTGCCAGATGGTGATGGTGCAGCCAACTGAGTGGCTGCGCCCAGAGGGCAGGGTCTGCGCCATGAAAACTTGCCGCACCGAACAGAATCTCACTCTTGCTTTGCAAAACATACTCTGCCAGCCCCTGCCACATTTGCAACATTCCCACCCCGCCACGATAGGCAGGATCGATGCAAGATCTTCCCAATTCCAACAATCTGCGCCCAGAGCGGCGCAGGGGGGCCAGATCAAACTCGTCATCACAATAAAACCGCCCCGCTTGCGCCAGCCGGCTATCGGGCAACAGGCGATACGCCCCGACCACGTGATCACCACAGGCCGGATCACGGGCCGGATCGATGAGCAAGAGATGATCAAACACCGGATCGAAGGCATCGCATTCCAGCCCCGCGCCATGATCCACCAAGGGGCCGGTGCCCCCCATTTCCTGAATGAATACCCGGTAGCGCAAACGCTGCGCCGCGCGCAAATCTTCGCTGTCGCGGGCCAGACGCACAATCAGGCTTTGCGGGAGGGGGGAGGTGGTATCAGCGGTACAGGTCATCTCACCCCACCCCGCGCAACAATCTTGCGCCCGAAAATCAGACGATCAAGGCACAAATTCTTGTTATTGCCCGCAAAAGATGCGGCGTGCGGCTTGAACACACCCACAGGTTGTGCAACGCTAATCAGGCACATCGAGGGCCAACACCAATATAACCTGTGCAGCATTAATGACCTTTTTACCTGCATCCGTGAAATTGACCGTGACAAGAAAGCCTGCGCGTGACTGTACCTGCCCCAGCCCCCATTCAGGGTGATCTGGATGCCGCACAAACATTCCGGGGGAGAGGATAAGATGGCTCATAACATCGTCCATACTGTGCCCAAGGGCGCAGATCAAATGCCAATCGCCCCCCAAGACCTGAGCGCGATGGTCGCCGCGCGCATTTGTCACGATCTGGTCAGCCCGCTTGGCGCAATCGGCAACGGGCTGGCACTGATTGTGGCAAGCCAGCAGATGCAAGGGCCGGAGATTGATCTTGTCGTGCAAAGCACCGAGTGCGCCAACGCGAAATTGCGGTTCTTCCGGGTTGCCTTCGGCATTGTGAGCGCGGAACAGATGATCTCGCAGGCGGAAATCAACTCTATCTTGCGGGCGATGGAGGCGCATCAGAAACAGCGAATCCGCTGGACAGGCGCAACCGAACTGACGCGCCGTCAGGTAAAGCTGGTCTTCCTGTTGCTGATGTGTCTGGAAACCGCCCTGCCTTGGGGGGGCGATATTGATGTGATGATACATGCGGGAGGCGTGCAATTGATCGCCCGCGCAGAGCGGATGAAAATTGATGATGCTCTCTGGGCCAGCCTTGGCTCTGGAAGCGTGCTGGAGGATGTGACCTCTGCACGGGTGCAGTTTTTGCTTGCAGGGATCGAATTGCGCGCCCAGGGCGCGCGGCTGGGGCTATTGGAACATGCCGGGTCACTCTCGCTTGATCTGGCGCTGCATTAGAGTATCCGTCTTGCCCAAGCGGCTTTGGCGCCCAGGCGTGGCCCAGTCGCGGCCGTGTCGCACAAGCGCATTGGGCAGCACGCGCGGCCATAATGCCTGCAACTTGCCCTGCCTCATCAGCATAAGGTGATCGGTGAAAACTTGCGCATGAGAGCAAGACAGGGTGACAGCGCAACGTAATGTGATAAACTGTTTCATATACAGACACAAAGGGCGATGCCCGGAAGGAGATGTGATGTCCAAACTTATCCCGGCAACCATTTTGGCGGCAGTAATCGCGCTGGCAGGCTGCCAGATGACCCAGACAGAGCGCAGCGTTGTTGGCGGTGTGGCAGGTGCGGTCGGCGGCCTTGCTGTGGCCAATCTGTTCGGCGCAAATACCAACTGGACAATCCTGACCACAGTGGCCGGTGCCGCTGCGGGCACGCTTCTGGCACAGAATACCGCAACGGGCCGCTGTGCCTATGCGCGGGGCGATGGCACATATTACGAGGCTGCTTGCCCCTGATAGCGGCTGGCGATGAACCAAAAGCCCCGGCCAGTGCCGGGGCTTTTTGCTGCGCGCCACGCATTCAGGCGGCGGGCATGCGCTGTTCGGCCAGTTCTACCCAATAGCTGCACCCCGCGGGGATAACGGCATCATTGAAATCATAGGCGGGGTTATGCACATCGGCGCTATCGCCATTGCCCAGCAGAATATAGGCGCCGGGGCGTTCTTGCAGCATATAGGCGAAATCCTCGCCGCCCATGACCAAAGGCGCATCTGCGCACTCGCCCGCAACTGCGCCCGCTGCCGCCATGGCGTGATCTGTTTCTGTCTGGGTATTCACCATCACCGGATAGCCGCGCCGATACTCCACCCGCGCCACAGCCCCAAACCCCGCCGCCGTATGTTCGGCAAGCGCCTTGATACGCGCCTCGGCCAAGGCGCGCATCTCTTGGCTTAGGGTGCGCACAGTGCCGCGCAGCGTGACCCGTTGTGCGATTACATTGAACGCCTGCGAGCTGGTGACAAAAGAGGTGACAGAGACCACGATTTCCTGTGTCGGATCGGCATTGCGGCTGGCGATTGTTTGCATCGCCATGACAAGTTGGGCGGCAATAACGGTGCTATCGGTGCAATGATGGGGCTTGGCCGCATGGCCACCCTGCCCCTCTATCTCGATCTCGAACTGATCGGTCGCGGCAAAAAACGCGCCGGGGCGAATGGCAAATTCTCCCGCTGGCACGCCCGGCCAGTTATGCATGCCATAAACTTCGTGAATGCCAAAGCGTGCCATCATCCCATCGCGGCACATTTCATCACCGCCACCGCCACCCTCTTCGGCGGGCTGGAAAATGACAACCACGGTTCCATCAAAATTGCGCGTCTCGGCCAGGTAGCGCGCAGCCCCCAGCAACATCGCCGTATGGCCATCATGGCCGCAAGCGTGCATCTTGCCCGGTATGGTAGAGGCATGGGCCGCCCCTGTCGCCTCATGGATCGGCAGCGCATCCATATCGGCACGCAGCCCCACCACGCGGCCTGAAGCTGTGCTTTTGCCCCGGATCACGCCCACAACGCCGGTGCGGCCAATCCCTGTCACTACCTCGTCACAGCCAAAGGCGCGCAGTTTCTCGGCCACGATCCCCGCAGTGCGGTGACAATCGAACAAGAGTTCGGGATGGGCGTGAAAATCGCGCCGCCATGCTGTGATTTCCGGCAGCATTTCGGCAAATCGGTTTCGGATTGGCATGGTTTTCCCCTGTCGTCCTGCGCGCCACTCAGCGCGCTTTGCGGGGCAAGCATGCCATAGCTTGCGCCCCAGTGTAACGGGGGCGCAGCAGAAAAAATGTCACATGTTCACAAATTCATCAACGCTATAACCCTGCAAATACAAGAGCGCTGTCAGATCGCCGTGATTGATGCGCAAGTCGCATTGCGCTGCAACTGCGGGCTTGGCATGCAGCGCCACGCCCGCGCCCGCACGCCCCAACATGCCCAGATCATTGGCCCCGTCGCCCACGGCCATCACATCGCCCGCCGTAATGCCCAGCCGCGCGCTGATCTCTTCCAGCGCGCGCACCTTGGCCTCACGGCCCAAAATCGGCTCTGCGACAGTGCCAGCAAGCAGGCCATCTGCCATATGCAGCGTATTGGCGCGATGCTCGTCAAAGCCCAAGGCCTGCGCCACATGGCCCGTAAAGGCCGTGAACCCGCCAGAGACAAGTGCTGCATAGCCGCCATTTGCCTTCATCGTGGCGATCAATTCACGCCCGCCGGGGGTAAAGCTGATACGCTCTGCCAGCACTTTGGCAATCACGCCCGACTCCAGCCCTTTCAGAAGTGCCACGCGCTCGCGCAGTGCCTCTTCAAATTCCAACTCGCCATTCATGGCGCGCGCTGTAATCCCGGCGACATAAGCGCCCACGCCCGCCTCATCGGCCAGTTCGTCAATACATTCCTGCCCGATCATGGTGCTGTCCATATCGGCCAGCAACATGCGCTTGCGCCGCCCCGCAGCGGGCTGGATTGCAAGGTCTATGCCCAGCACCTGCATCTCTTCCCAGACCTGCCATTGATTGCCCGGCAGGGTGTCTAGCGTAAATTCCGCTGCGATACCGGGGTTCAGCCAGATGGCGGCCCCCCCGCCCCAGGCATTGCGCAGCGCTTCCACTGTCGCGCTCTCAAGGCGGGGTGTGGCGGGGCTGGACAGAAGCGTTGCGACATACATGGGCGGCATTCCTTGGGCAGGTTTCCGATGGTGAACACAGGTGCGCGGATTTCGCGCGTCACGCGGCGCTCTAGTGCAATTTTCCATCTTGTGCCAGCCTCGAATGCGGCTTAGCCGCGCCCTTGGGACACCCTTCCCCAACGACGGACGATGATCTGGCAGGATATCATGACTACAGTTGCACAACCGGCACAGCGCCCGGCAAATCCGCGCTTTTCTTCTGGCCCTTGCGCCAAAATCCCCACATTCAGCCTTGATCAGCTTGCAGATGCGCCTTTGGGCCGCTCGCACCGTGCTGCTATTGGCAAAAACAAGCTGAAAGCCGCGATTGACGGCACAGCAGAGATTCTGGGCGTGCCTGAAGGCTACCGGATTGGGATTGGTCCGGCATCGGATACGGGCGCTGTGGAAATGGCCATGTGGTCGCTTCTAGGCCCGCGCAAGGTGACGATGGTTGCTTGGGAAAGCTTTGGCGAAGGCTGGGTGACAGATGCCGTAAAACAGTTGAAACTGGATGCAGATGTGTACAAGGCCGAGTATGGCCAGATCGTGGATATGGCCGCGATTGATTATGACACAGATGTTGTGTTCACATGGAATGGCACGACATCGGGCGTGCGCATGCCGCATGGTGATATGATCCCGGACAATCGCGCCGGGCTGACAATTTGCGATGCCACTTCGGCGGCCTTTGCGATGGATCTGCCTTGGGACAAGCTGGATGTTGTCACCTTCTCATGGCAAAAGGTTATGGGCGGCGAGGCCGCGCATGGCATGCTGATCCTCTCGCCCCGCGCGGTGGAACGGCTGGAAAGCTATACGCCCCCCTGGCCCATGCCCAAGATTTTCCGCATGACAAAGGGCGGCAAGCTGATTGAGGGTATCTTCAAGGGCGAGACGATCAACACCCCCTCCATGCTGGCAGTGGAAGATTACCTTCTGGCGCTGGATTGGGCGCGCGAGATTGGCGGCCTGCCTGCGCTGATCGCGCGGTGCGATGCGAATGCAGATGTGATCAACCGCTTTTGCGCGGCCAATGACTGGATTGCCAATCTGGCGCAAGATCCCGCCACGGCCTCGACCACCTCTGTCTGTCTGAAATTCACTGATCCCGCCATCACCGATGGCGCGGCTTTCGCCAAGGCCGTGGCCAAGCGGCTGGAAGCCGAAGGCGTGGCCTATGATATTGGTGCCTACCGCGATGCCCCCGCCGGGCTGCGCATCTGGTGCGGTGCCACGGTGGAGACGGCAGACATAGAGGCGCTGATGGGCTGGCTGGACTGGGCCTATCAGACCGAGCGCGCCGCACTTTAAGGCGCGCGGGCTTTGCTGCCCTTTGCATATCAAATTCAGGGCGCGTCAGAGACGCGCCCATTCCCCCAAACATAAAATACAGGAGCCACAACCATGGCACCCAAAGTTCTCGTATCCGACAAGCTCTCTGAAACCGCTGTGCAAATCTTTCGTGATCGCGGGGTAGAGGTGGATTACCTGCCCAATCTGGGCAAGGATAAAGACAAACTGCTGGAAGTTATTGGCCAGTATGACGGGCTTGCAATCCGCTCTGCCACCAAAGTAACAGAGAAGATCCTCGAAGCGGCCCCCAATCTGAAGGTTGTGGGGCGTGCGGGTATCGGGGTGGATAATGTCGATATTCCTGCCGCCTCGAAAAAAGGTGTGATCGTGATGAACACGCCTTTTGGCAATTCTGTCACCACGGCAGAACATGCGATTTCGCTGATGATGGCTGTTGCGCGCCAGATCCCAGAGGCCAATGCCTCTACCCATGCGGGCAAATGGGAAAAATCGCGCTTCATGGGTGTGGAACTGACAGCCAAGACGCTGGGTGTGATCGGTGCGGGCAATATCGGCG
>JAIUNA010000189.1 GCA_022565265.1 Roseinatronobacter sp.
ACTCGCCAGCAGAGCAAGGCCGGTTGCCGCACCGTTTTCCTATGCTGCGACCATGGCTGCCGGTACGGTGGATGGCTCTGCCTCTGCCATATCTTCAGCTTGCGCCTGTGGCTGTGAATCTGCCAGTTCAGCTTGTGATGCTGTGTCATCCGCTGTCTCGGCCACTGTCTCCACGGGTGTTTCCTGCGGGATATCCTCTTCGATTTCGGCCTCTGCCATGGCGCTTTCAGGCGCTTCCATTGGCAGATCGTCTGCGGGCTGCACCACTTGGGTTTGTGGGGATTCGCCGCCTCTCGCGCTGGCCAGATCGCGCGGAACCCGGTAAACTGAAGGAACAGTCGCTGCCGGGGCTTCGGCGGCAACCATACGCATGGTTTCGCGCACTTCAGGTGCCCGTGCGCGCGCGCCGAAAAGATCTATGATCACGATCAAGAACAACACTGCCGTTGTACCCAGCAAAAAGACGCGGGGCGTCTTGTCACTGAGCAATGTGTTTCGAATCTGTGTCAGCCAAGGCTCCATTGTCGTCCCCATTTGCATGATAAATCTATAATTCTCCCCGGAGATATAGGAAGGTTGCGCCTGTTTCCAATCGCGTTTTGTCACTTGCGCGGGCTTTCGCCCTTGCGCGCGGAACTTTGCGCATATGTGCCAGCTGGCCAAAAGCACAGGTTGCCGCAGTTGGTGCAAGATTGCCGCGCCGGAAATCGGGCATGCTGCGCCATGATCTGAAAACGCGCGCATAAGTGCTTGACGCGGGTGTGTGTAAAACCTAGAGAGCAGTTGGCATAGGGGTATAGCTCAGTCGGTAGAGCATCGGTCTCCAAAACCGAGGGTCGTGGGTTCGAGTCCCTCTGCCCCTGCCAGTTTCAACAAATATTGCGGTGGCGTCGGGCAGCGATAACTTGCGTGTTCCGCGCCGATCTGATGTGCACGTCATCGGGCATATCGCGTTGCGCGTGTGGCTTTGCATGTCAAACCGTATCCGCATGCTGCCAGACACGCGCTATGGGCGAGAGGTCTTGCACTAGGTGGTGGTGTGAAGTGATTCTGTCTTGCTCATCTGATCCGGGGTGGCACGAAATCTGGGGCTGATGCCATTTTAGGTGCAAACTGCGCGCTGGCCGGTGACGAGTGCAGTGGCGCGCAACGGGTATAAACCGCTCTCAAAGCCCCCATTGCAGCGCCGCGCCCCGTGCTTTCACGGCCTTGCCCTGTAAAATCGGCTTGAAACCGGGGCAGGGGCTGCGTATGTCCTGCCCCAAGAACAAGGATTTTTCGAATGGCCAAGACCAACCCTTTCCAGTTCATGCAGCAGGTGCGCGCCGAAACCGCCAAGGTGACATGGCCCACCCGGCGTGAAGTTGTCGTTACCACGGTGATGGTGTTCATCATGGCTGCCCTGACGGCTGTTTTCTTCTTCTTTGTGGACTTCATGATCCGCAGTGGGCTGGCCGGACTACTGGGAATTTTCAATTAGGGCGTAACTGCACGCGCTCAGGGGTTGAAAACCTGCGCGCCTGTCTGTAATGCACTCGCAAAAGCGCACCGATCTGGTGCGCTGTTTGTTTTGACCTTCTGTCAGGCAGCGGCGCAATCTTGGGCGCATCTGGCAGTCCGGGGCGTTCGCAGGCCCGGAAAAAGAGCGGAAAGATGGGGAACATGGCCAAGCGCTGGTATTCGGTAAGCGTTCTGTCGAATTTCGAAAAGAAAGTGGCTGAGGCCATTCGCACTGCCGTGTCCGAAGCCGGGCTGGAAGAGCAGATCGAAGAGGTTCTGGTTCCGACTGAAGAAGTCATCGAAGTGCGCCGTGGCAAGAAAGTGACATCCGAGCGCCGCTTCATGCCCGGTTATGTGCTTGTGCGTATGGAGATGAGTGCCAAAGCCTATCACCTGATCAACTCGATCAACCGGGTGACAGGATTTCTGGGCACACAGGGCAAGCCCATGCCGATGCGCGATGAAGAGGTGAATGCGATCCTCAACCGCGTGCAGGAAGGCGAAGAGGCCCCGCGCACCTTGATCCATTTCGAGATCGGTGAGCAGGTAAAGGTCAATGATGGCCCATTCGAGGGCTTCTCTGGCCTTGTGGAAGAAGTTGATGAAGCTGCCAATCGCCTGAAGGTGATGGTGTCGATCTTTGGCCGGGCAACCCCGGTCGATCTGGAATTCACACAGGTTTCGAAAGATATCTGATGTGATGCCTGTGGGAGGCTGCCGGGCGCGCCCGTTCCAGCCTGACCACTAAACCGCAACAGCCCCGCGCTCGCGTGCGTTCGGGGCGAGGTGAGAAGAAGGAGAGGCCAGATGGCCAAGAAAGTAATCGGGCAGCTCAAGCTGCAAATTCCGGCGGGCAAAGCTACCCCGTCACCCCCTGTTGGCCCTGCTCTGGGTCAGCGCGGGATCAATATCATGATGTTCACCAAGGAATTCAACGCCCGCACCGCCGAGATGGAGCCGGGCTCTCCCATTCCAACCGTGATCACCTATTATCAGGACAAGTCCTTCACGCTGGAGCTGAAAACGCCGCCGGCATCTTGGTATCTGAAGCGTGCCGCCGGGCTGAAGCCTGTTGGCAAGCGCAACCGCGCGAAAGGCTCTGACGCACCCGGCCGCAAGGTTGCAGGCACAGTGACAACCAAGCAAATCCGCGAGATTGCCGAAGCCAAGATGAAAGATCTGAATGCGACCTCGATCGAGGGCGCAATGCAGATCATCGCAGGCAGCGCAAAATCCTGCGGTATCGAAGTGAAAGGCTAAGATCATGGCAAAATTTGGAAAACGGATCAAATCTGCCCGCGAAGCCTTTGCCGGTCAGGACAATCTGAGCGTGGAAGCCGCGATCACGCTGGTCAAGTCGAATGCTTCGGCCAAGTTTGACGAGACTGTCGAAATCGCCATGAATCTGGGGGTTGACCCCCGCCATGCCGATCAGATGGTGCGCGGCGTTGTGAACCTGCCCAACGGCACCGGGAAAACCGTGCGCGTGGCCGTGTTCGCTCGTGGCCCCAAGGCAGATGAAGCCAAAGCCGCTGGCGCGGATATCGTAGGCGCTGAAGACCTGATGGAAACCATCCAATCAGGCAAGATCGAGTTTGACCGTTGCATCGCAACGCCAGACATGATGCCGATTGTTGGCCGTTTGGGCAAAATCCTTGGCCCGCGCAACCTGATGCCAAACCCCAAGGTTGGCACCGTGACGATGGATGTGGCCGAGGCCGTGAAAAACGCCAAAGGTGGTCAGGTTCAGTTCAAGGTTGAAAAGGCCGGGATCATCCACGCAGGTATTGGCAAAGTGTCCTTTGACGAAGCGCTACTGGTCGAAAACCTGCGCGCCTTTGTCGATGCGGTGGCAAAAGCCAAGCCATCGGGCGCCAAGGGGGCTTATTTGCGCAAGGTTTCTGTAAGCTCTTCCATGGGGCCGGGCGTGTCGGTTGATGTGACCAGCGCGACACAGGGCTGATATCTGGCAAGCAAGGTGAATATGGGCGGCCAAAGGGCCGCCCTTTTTTGGTGTGGCGCGCCTGTGATATCTTGCCACGGCTTTGATCGTGCAAAAAAGAAAGGGGCTTTGCCCCTCTTGGGCCTGCGGCCCAATTCACCCCAGGATATTTGTACCAAGATGAACTTACCAGCGGGTGAGAGCGGCCTCGTCGCTTGCCTTGGCCGCGACCCAGTCAGACCCGTCGGCGCGGCTTTCCTTTTTCCAGAAGGGCGCGCGGGATTTGAGGTAATCCATCAGGAATTCTGCCGCTGCAAAGGCATCGGCGCGATGCGCCGCCGCAGTGGCCACCATCATGATCTTCTCGCCCGGTGCAAGAGGGCCGTAGCGGTGGATGATGAGGCAATCGGACAACGCCCAGCGTGTTTGCGCCTCTGCGGCGATTTTTTGCAGCGCGCGCTCGGTCATGCCGGGGTAATGTTCGATCTCCATCTGGGGCAATTGTCCCTGATCCTGCCCGCGTACAATGCCGCAGAATGTGACAATCGCGCCGATATCCTGCCGTCCGGCCCCGAAGGCCGCGCATTCTGCGCCATAGTCGAACGGATGTGCGTGCACACGGATATCCATGTCTACCCCCCCGTCATCGGCGGAAAAAACGCCACTTCGCGCGCTCCTGCCAAGGGGGCGTCAAATTCGGTGAGATCCTGATCCACGGCCACGCGCAGTGCCGAGAGATCGGAGAAGGCCAGGGCATAGCGTTCTTCGCGGGCACAAAGCTCGGCCACCAGATCGGCGACGGTTGCGGCATTGGTCTGCACTGTTTCGCGCGGCAGGCCAATACGCTCGCGCAGCCAGGCGAAATAGAGAATTTCGAGTGTCATCTTGTATCATCCTTCAGGAAGGGCAGGGCCTTGCGGAAGTAATCCCACCCTGTCAGCAAGGTCAGAATTGCAGCGATCCAGATCAGGCCCAGGCCAAGTGTCCAGACGAAATTGCCGCCCTGCCGGGCCAGATCGACCACATTCATATCTTCGGTGCCAATATCGCTGAGCGTGGCGATCAGCGCGGCATGACTGCGCAAGAGGCTGGCTTCGCGCACATATTCCAGCCCCATCGCCAGAAACAATACGGCGATGGCGGTCATTTGCGCTGTGGTTTTCCATTTTGCAAGGACTGTCACTTTCCGCAGCCCCGCCGTATCGCCCAGAAATTCGCGCAGGCCAGAGACAAACACCTCGCGAAACAGGATGGCGGTTGCTGGCAGGATAAGCCAGGGATCCATGCCCGAATAGCCGGTGATAACCAGAAGGGCTATAACCACCATTGCCTTGTCTGCAATGGGGTCGAGCATCGCACCCAAGCGGCTTTCCTGTTTCCAGGCGCGTGCCAGATAGCCATCGAAGAAATCCGTGATTGCGGCAAGCGCGAAGAGTATCAGCGCAAACCAATCAGCCCAGGGGCGGTGAAAATAAAGAAACATCACCGCAACGCCCGGTGCTGCCAGAAGGCGCAAGACAGTCAGGATATTGGGTACAGTCCACCGCATGACCGGTTCTTGCGCAGGGGGGGTGATATGTGTCTTCATGCGCGATATCCTGAAATCCTGAGCAAAGAAATGCAAGCCCTCAGACGAGAGTGCCGCCGCAGCCCCTTCCTTATCTCAGACATGTCCGGCAAGCCATTGCCCAATCAGATAATGCGCAATTGAGCCTTTGCGCGCGGGCAGGACTTCGGGGTGTTGCCCGCTCCAGGCGGCAAGAACGTCTTCGCGCGACAGCCAGCGGGCATCCTCCAACTCTTCGTCCAGCACGATCTCGGCGCTTGCAGCTTCGGCCGCGCAGCCAAACATCAGCGAATTGGGAAAGGGCCAAGGTTGTGAGGCAATATACCGAATATTGCGGGTTGGCAGGCCCGTTTCCTCCAGCACTTCGCGGGCCACGGCGGTTTCCAATGTCTCGCCTGGCTCTATGAAGCCTGCAAGCGCTGAATACATCCGCTCTGGCCAGCCCGGAGAGCGGCCCAGAAGCAATTGGTTGGCGCGCGTGACCAGCATGATGACCACAGGATCAGTGCGGGGGAAATGCTTTGCGCCACAAGCGGGGCAGTGGCGTTCCCATCCTGCCTGCGCGGGAATGCTGGCTGCACCGCAGGCGGCGCAGAATTGATGCGTGCGATGCCAGTTATAGATCGCCCGCGCGCTTGCTGCCATGGCGGCCTGTTCGGGGGGCAAATGGGCCATGGCAAGGCGCAATTCGCTGAACTGCGCCCCTTTTGGGGCATCGGGATGTATCTGGATGCTGGTATCGGTGAACATTGCCAAAGCAGCGCGATCCAGTGCTTCCGGCTCCCATCCCGAAAGATCGGCGGCGAAGATATCGGCGCCCTCACTTTGGCCAAGGTAAAGATAGGGTTGGGCTGCCTGCGCCAGCATCGGGTGATCCGGGCCAACCCATCCAAGAGCGTTCCCCAGAAGTTGCGGTTTTCCGCGCCAGAGCGGCAGAATGCGGGTGTTGGGCTGTGACAGGCTGGCTTTCAGGGCCTCAGTCATGCCCCTGCGCTGTGCGGCGCGGGTATCCCATTGCGCTCCAAAGGCAAATTGCATGCTGTCCCCCTGGCTATGCTGCGGCCTGTCTGTTGCAGGTTTCTGGCGGCGCGGCAATCACTTTGCAACAAGGCGCGACAATCTGCGATTGTGTCGGGAATGTGGTTGCCATAGGGTATGACTGGTAAGTTTTCTTTTAATTGCCATAAAATCTCATGTTTGAAGCCGAAATCCTGC
>JAIUNA010000190.1 GCA_022565265.1 Roseinatronobacter sp.
GGGCGCAGGCGGCGCAGCACCGGGATTGTGTGCCGCACGGGCGCCGCGCCCACGTTTTCCCCGGCATTGCCAATCCGCGGCGTCATGGCGCAAAGGGCCGCATCACGCGCCGCACGCCCAGCGGGGCTTATGGCCACCATCTTGCGCCGCGCATCATCCCAATCGGGGCGGATATGCACATAGCCGGCCCATTCCAGTTTTGACAAAGTATTGGTCATGGCCCCGCGCGTGACATGAAAGGCGCGGGCCAATTCGGCGGGGCTTTGTTCGGCTTGCAGGCGTGCCAGCAGGTTCAGAACCCCGAAATGCGACAGCTCCATCCCTTTGGGCAGCACTTTGGACAAGCGGTTGCGCGCCAATTGATCGGCCATCAGCAATTCGCTGAACAGGGCATTGGCCAGATCACTGCGCGGGGTTTTCATGCTGCCCCCTCCGGGTTGGTGAAGGGGCGATCATGGAACAGCGCGGGCACACGGTCGCGGGCCTCTACCACACGCGCAAGATCCAGTTGCACAAGCCCCACCCCCGGATCGAGGCCCATATCCAGCAGCACTTCGCCCCAAGGGGCCACAGCCAGCGAATGCCCATGCGTGCTGCGCGGGCGCCCTGCGCGGGCGGTATGCCACCCTGTCTGGGCAGGGGCCAGCACAAAACACCCTGTCTCTATCGCGCGGGCGCGCAGCAAGGTTTCCCAATGCGCGGCCCCGGTAACAGTGCTGAAGGCGGCGGGCACTGTCAGCACCTCTGCCCCGGCCTTGGCCAAGGCACGGTAAAGATGGGCAAAACGCAGATCATAACACACGCTTAGCCCGAAATTGGCCAAGGGCGTTTGCGCCACAACTGCCGCGCCACCGGGACGAAAGCCTGCCGATTCGCGATATGTCTCGGCGGGCGAAACCTGCACATCGAACATGTGTATCTTGTCATAACGCGCGCAAATTTCCCCATCCGGGGCAATCAGGAAAGAGCGGTTGGCAAAGCGGCCATCCCCATCGCGGGTTTTCAGCGCCAACGATCCGATCAGCACCCAAAGCCCCAGCGCGCGCGCCTCTGCGCGCAGGCCCGCAAGGGTGATATCATCATCTTCCGTTTGCAGCACATCGGCCTGATGTGCGCCATTGGCAGAGACGCAATTTGTCACCTCTGGTGTCAGCGCGATCTGTGCGCCCTGCGCGGCGGCGGCCCGCAGATAGCCACATGCGGCGGCCAGATTGCTGGCCGGATCATCGCTGGAACACATCTGTATCAGCGCTGCCGTAATCCCCATGCGCTATGCCTTCAACAGCGGATCAAGCTTGCCCGCCTTGTCCAGCGCATACAGATCATCGCAGCCGCCCACATGGATATCGCCAATGAAAATCTGCGGCACAGTATGCTTGCCGCCCGCACGCGACAGCATCTCGCCACGCCTGTCGGGCTGGCGCACAAGGTCAATCTCGGTAAAGCTGGCGCCCTTGGCCGTTAGCAGCCGTTTGGCGGCATGGCAAAAGCCACACAGGGGCGATGTATAAATTTCAACTGGTTGCATGGCATACGCTCGCATCTGGGAAGTTGCGCGCACTATAGAGGATCACTGCGCTCTTGCAACGCGTGCCAATGCGATTACCCGAACCGAGGCCGCGCCATGCGCCAAACAAGTATCAGCAGCGGCGGTAAATGTGGCACCTGCGGTCATCACATCATCGACCAGCAGGATATGGCGGCCTGCAATGCGATGGCGCTGGCGGGGATGGGGGGCAAAGGCCTCTGCCACATTGGCGAAACGGCCCATCCGGCCGCGCCCATCCTGATTGCCGGTATGGCGGTTGCGCACCAGCAGATCGGGGCAATAGTCCAGCGTTATATCCCCCGCCAATTCCTGCGCCAGCATCCCGGCCAGAAGTGCCGCCTGATTATACCGACGCGCCGCCAAACGCAGCCAATGCAGCGGCACAGGGGCCAGGAGTATATCGCGCAGCATATCGGGTTGCAGCATCGGCCGGGCCGCGCGCGCCATCCAGCGCGCGGCGGGGCGGGCCAGATCGTGGCGATCATGGTGTTTCAGCCCCAGCACGATTTGCCGCCCCCGCCCCTCATACAGCAGCGCCGCGCGCCCTTGTTCCCATGGCCGCGCAAGGATCAGGCAATCATCGCAGTGCAAGGGGGCATCCCCCCCATCGCCGGGAAGGGGCAGGCCGCAACTGTCGCAACATGCGCCAAAGATAAACGGGGTTTGCGGCCAGCATTGGGGACAAAGCATGCCCTCGTCTTCCACCTGCGCATCGCATGTCATGCATTGCGGCGGATAGAGCGCGCGGATAAGGCTGCGGGCCAGCCTGTGGCCAAGATGGCTTGCGCTTTGGCGCTGGTTTTGCATCTTGCCCTTCACCCCGTTAAAGACAACGCCATGAGCCAGCAGCCGCCAGACCTGACAGACCGCGCCGCCCTTGCCCGCCACCGTGCGCGGGCTGGCGGGGATATGTTCCTGCATGACATCGCCCGCGCAGAGCTGCACGATAGGCTGAACGAGGTTAACAGACAGTTTACAAACCCGGCCATCGTGACAGGGCATCCGCAGGTTTGGGCCGATTTCCTGCCCGGCGCGGTGCTGGCCGAGGATACACCCTTTCTGCCCCTTGCCCCCGGCGCGCATGATCTGGTGGTGCATGTCATGGCGCTGCACTGGGCGTCAGACCCGGTGGGCCAACTGGTGCAGGCCCGCCGCGCGCTGCGCCCTGACGGGCTGTTTCTGGCCGTGCTGCCGGGGGGCCAGACACTGGCCGAATTGCGCGCCTGTCTGGCACAGGCAGAGGCCGAAATTTCCGGCGGGCTTAGCCCGCGCGTGCTGCCCATGGCCGAAATCCGCGATCTGGGCGGGCTGTTGCAGCGCGCGGGCTTTGCCCTGCCCGTGGCAGACCAGATCAGCCAGCAGGTAGCTTACGGCGATATCGCCCGCCTTTATGCCGATCTGCGCGCGATGGGAGAGCGCAATGCCCTTGCGGCACGTCGTCGCAGCTTTGCCCCGCGCGCGCTCTTCGCCCGCGCCGCAGAACTTTATGCGCAGCACTACGGCGATGATGCCGGGCGGCTGCGTGCAAGCTTTGATTTGGTCTTTTTAACAGGCTGGGCGCCCGCTGAAGGCCAACCCAAGCCCCTGCGCCCCGGTTCGGCCAAAACACGGCTGGCAGATGTGCTTGGCGCGCAGGAAACCCCCTTGCCCGATACAATCAAAATCCCCGGCAAAGATTGATTCTTGGCCAAAACCCTTTACATCCGCACCAAATCCAGAAACCCGCCGGGAGATATGGTATGAAGGACACCGCCATGCTTGATGCAAAGCCACAGACTGAAATCGCGCGCTGCCCTGTACATATGGATCAGCCCGGCGAAGGGCGGCTTGCCCATGCCCAAGCCGATCACCCGCCCGTGCCGCGTGCGCGTGTGGGCGTGTTGCTGGCCAATCTGGGCACGCCCGATAATTATGATTACTGGTCGATGCGCCGCTATCTGAACGAATTTCTGTCAGACAAGCGCGTGGTCGATTACCCCGCTTGGCTATGGCAGCCGCTGTTGCAACTTATCATCCTGACAAAGCGGCCCTTCACATCGGGGGCGAATTACAAATCCATCTGGAACCATGACAAGAATGAAAGCCCGCTTCTGACCATCACCAAGGATCAGACAGCCGCCATTGCCCAGCAAATCACCGAACGCTTGGGCGGCGATATCATGGTGGATTTCTGCATGCGCTATGGCAACCCCTCCACCAAATCCAAGGTGGAAGAGATGGTCAAGGCAGGTTGCGACCGGATTTTGTTCTTCCCGCTTTATCCGCATTATGCGGGCGCCACATCCGCCACCGCCTGTGACCAGTTCTTTCGCGCGCTGATGGAGCAGAAATGGCAGCCCTCTGCCCGCACCGTGGCCCCCTATTTCGATCACCCCGCCTATATCAAGGCGCTGGCCGATTCGGTGCGCCGCGCCTATGATGCGATGGAGGAAAAGCCCGAAGTGCTGGTTGCCTCATATCACGGCATGCCCAAGCGCTACCTGATGGAGGGCGACCCCTATCATTGCCACTGCGCCAAAACCACGCGCCTGTTGCGCGAGGAATTGGGCTGGGAAGAGGGCAAAATTCAAACCACTTTCCAATCCGTTTTCGGGCGCGAGGAATGGTTGCGTCCCTACACCGTGGATCATGTGGCCGATCTGGCGCGCCAAGGGGTGAAGCGGTTGGCCGTGGTGGCCCCCGCCTTCTCTGCCGATTGCATCGAAACGCTGGAAGAGATCAACGAGGAAATCTGCGAAAGCTTTGAAGAGGCCGGGGGCGAGCACTTCACCTATATACCCTGCCTGAATGACGATGCGGCCCATATTTCCGCGCTGTCAGACATTATCGAGGCCAATTTGCGCGGCTGGACGGCGGGGTAACCCCCCGTCCGCCATGCGGCCCTGTGTTTGTGGCATGACAGAAACGAAAAAAGGCGGCAGGAAACCTGCCACCTTTTTCCAATCTGTCGATGTGCAGTGCGAATTAACGCGATGCAACAGCAGCAGCAACGATCAGCAGAAGCATGATCGGAACAATGATGCCGCCCGAAGAAGATTTTGTTTCTTCAACAACAACTGCCGGCTCGATGACCGGATCAGAGAATTTGCCGTGACCGCCAGCGAAAGCCGAGGTAGCAGCAACGGACAGCGCAGCAGCGAGTGCGATTTTCTTCATAGTAACCTCCAAAACGCGGTGGCGGCATATATCGCGCCAACCCCAAGACGATGTGTCGTACTTCGTGAAAACCATTTTCTCGTGCCGATTTCAATGGATTGCATGCAAAACTCCCGCTCTTTCTGCAAGCATCGACAATTTCGCAACACTTTTTGGGGCGCTTGCCGCAGTGTTCAGCGCCCCCGAAACAGAAACGCGCAGCCCGCGCCGTGCAGGAAAGCCACGCCTGCGTTGCACAAGCGCGCGATCATGATGACTTCTGTTTGAAAAGCGCGCGCCGAGTCGCTAAGCAACGCGCACACTACTCAGGATTTATAAAAATGTTCCGTATCTCTGCGTTGCTTCTTACGGCTGCCCTTGCTCTTGGGGCCTGCGCCGCCCCCACTGCCGCCCCTGTCAGGCTGGGTGCAGACGGGCGCCCCGCACAGGTGGTGTATAGAATCAACCCCGCGGATGCCCCGCGCGTGCGTCAGCGCATGCAAGATGGCATGAATACCATGCGCGCGCAAAACGGCCTGCCCCCCTTGCAGGCCAATGCAGCGCTGGCCAGCGCTGCGGCGACTCATGCGCAAGACATGTCCTTTCAAAGCCGCCCATGGCATTGGGGATCAGACGGCTCCAGCCCGATGCTGCGCAGCCAGCGCGCAGGCTATCAGGGCACATTCATAGGCGAATTGATCTCTGAAACCTTCGAGAACGAGTTTGAGACCGTGAATGCCTGGATGGTCGAGCCGGAAACCCGGCAAGTGATTCTGGATCGCCGCGCCAGCGAAATCGGTGTGGGCTGGCACCAAGACCCGAATGGGAAATTGTGGTGGACAGTGGTTCTGGGCGAAGGCGCGCAGCCCATGTTTATGGCGGGACGCTAAAGCATATCGCGCAAAACCGGGAATCGGTTTTGCGCAAAAAGACATGCGACCAGTTAAGGGTAGAGTGGGTCGCGTGAGTCCGAATGAACGCGACGCGCCCTAGTAACCGCCACCACGCAATTCGGACAATGCGGGCGCAAGCGTTTCTGCGAAAACGGCGAGGTCGGCGGGCCGCCCGGCACTGACACGGATACAGCGATCATGTGGCGCGACGAAGGGCATACGCACGAACACATCGCGCGCCATAAGGGCCTTGACCAGCGCGCGCGCGAAATCCCCGTCATGCCCGCAATCAATCGTTACGAAATTTGTGGCCGAAGGCAGAGCATGAAGCCCGTTATCCGCCGCAATCTCGCCCAGCATGCTGCGGGCGGCCTGAACCTCAGCGCGCACCTTGGCCAGCCACGCCTGGTCTTGCAGCGCCGCCAAAGCCCCGGCCTGCGCAATGCGGCCAATGCCGAAATGGTTGCGAATACGGTCAAACATTGCGATCAACGGGGCCGCGCCAATGGCATAGCCCATGCGCAGCCCGGCCAGCCCGTATAGCTTGGAAAAGGTCCGCATACGGATCACCCGAGGGTCTTGCGCATCTATCGGCGGCGCAGTGCAATCGGGGGCCGCATCGATATAAGCGTCATCCA
>JAIUNA010000191.1 GCA_022565265.1 Roseinatronobacter sp.
ATCATGCCTTTCAAACGACCGATGTGTGCATCATTCTGGATACACGAACCATGTCAGAGCAGGCGCGCGCGCTCTCTAGCCATGTCGCGGGAGGGGCTGGATGAAATGGGATTCCGATAGCCCCCCGCCCTGTCCCATCATACGCCGCGCAGATTGGCCGCGGGTAATTGGGCGCGGTATGGTGCTTGTGGTGCTGGTTTTCGGCGGGTTGATCGTGAAACAGGCGCTGCGGCTGATAGAGCGCCCGGTTTTCGGGCTGCGCCGCCCAGTGACCCCCTATATCACCCAAAGCGTGTGCCGCGCGGCGCTGGTTGTGATCGGGCTGCGGCTGCATATCACCGGCCAGCCATTGCAGGCGCGCGGCGCGCTGGTGGCCAATCATGCCTCTTGGTTGGATATTTTCGCGCTCAATGCCGCAGCGCGGATGTTTTTCGTGGCCAAGGCCGATATTGCGGGCTGGCCGGGTATTGGCTGGCTGGCGCGGGCCACGGGAACAGTGTTCATCCGCCGCAACAGGCGCGATGCCGCGCGCCAGAAGCTGCTATTCGAGGCCCGGTTGCGCGCTGGGCACAGGCTTTTGTTCTTCCCTGAAGGCACAAGTTCGGATGGGTTGCAGGTGCTTCCCTTCAAATCCACGCTGTTCGAGGCGTTTTTCGCCCCGGAACTGCGCGATTTCATGAATATCCAGCCTGTCAGCATCTGCTATCACGTGCCACAGGGGCAGGATGCCCGGCTGTATGGCTGGTGGGGCGATATGGATTTTGCACGCCATTTCCTGCGCGTGCTGGCTCAGCCCCGGCAGGGGCGGATTGATCTGGTTTTTCATACCCCGATGCAGGTATCCGAATGGTCAGACCGCAAAGCCCTTGCACAGGCTTGCGAAGACGCCGTGCGCGCGGGATGTGCTACCCCGCCCGCATAACAGCCCGGATCAGCGCAAAGGCGCAGTCAGATCGGCCAGCGCCGCGACAGGATCGGCACTGTTCCAGATTTCCTCACCAATCGCGAAAAAATCCGTTACTTCTGCAAGATCGGCTATCAGATCGCGGGTAAGCGCGCCCTCGGCCACGACTGGCAACTCGATCATGGCAGACCACCATTCGAACAACTCGCGCTCGGCCAGGGTGCCATCCCCAAGCGTGGTTTGTCCAACCGGGCCAAAGCTGATATAATCCGCCCCGGCCTCGCCTGCGCTCATGCCATCATGGCGCATCTGTGCGCAATAGGCCCCGATAATCGCATCTGCGCCCAAATCATCGCGCAGCTTGCGAATGCGGCCAGCCGGGTCGCTCAGATGCACACCATCCAGACCAAGGCGTTCAACCATCAGCACATGATCGGTAATCACCAGCGGAATATCGCGCGCATGGGCAATTTCGCGCAGCGTATCGGCACTGCGCAGGATCACATCCTCGTCGCGCGTGGCCAGAGCCAGCCGAATGCAGGCAATATCCTGTTCATCCAGCACCCGTGACAGCAGGGGCGCAAAGGTTTCAAGCGCGATCACAGGCGGGGTGATCAGATAAATCTGGGGCGTATCGGTGCTCATGGCGCGCCTTTCTTGCGACGGTCGTGCTCTCTTACCGCGCGGCTGGATGGGAAACAAGCGCGCCCCTGCTTGAAGCGCGCGGCCCCGCGCGTTAAGGCAGCGCAGGTTTGCACAGGGCAGATGCTATATGACCCCACTTGATGATCAGCTTTTTGAGGCCGCCAGCCCCGTCATGGTGCTGGTGCGGCCCCAGATGGGCGAAAATATCGGCGCAGCCGCACGCGCGAGGCTGAATTTCAGTTGCGCACGCATGCGCCTTGTCGCGCCGCGCGATGGCTGGCCCAATCCCAAAGCCGCCGCAATGGCCTCTGGCGCCTATCCGGTGCTGGATCGCGCGGGGCTGTTTGAGGATGTGGCCGGGGCAACGGCGGATTGTGATTATGTCTATGCCACAACGGCGCGCGGGCGGGGGCTGACAAAGCCCGTCCTTACCCCCGAACGCGCCATGCAAGAGGCCCGCGCCATGCTGGCTGCGGGCAAGCGCGTGGCGGTGCTGGTCGGGCCAGAGCGCGCGGGGCTGGAAAATGAAGATGTGGCGCGCGCCAATGCGATTATCACGGTGCCTGTCAATCCCGCTTTCTATTCGCTCAACCTTGCGCAATGCGTGCTGCTGGTGGCCTATGAATTCACCCGTCAGGGGATCGAGACACCGCCCGATATCATGGCCATGGCCGGCACGGATTTCGCCACCGGCATAGAGCGCACCAAACTGGGCGATCATTTTGAAGAGCGGCTGGAGGAAGCGCAGTTTTTCTACCCCGCGGACAAGGCCGAGCATATGCGCCTGAACCTGCGCAACATGTGGTCGCGGCTGGCACTGACGCGTGCGGATGTGCAAACCCTGCATGGCATGTTGCGCCAGCTTGCCCGCGCAGGCCGGCGCCGCGACGAGTGATGCAAACCAGCCCCGACAGGCCCGCCGCATGCGCGCTTTGCACGCATCGTTCAATGGCGGCAACCGCTTGAACCCGTCCCAAGCCCGCACTAGCTTGCGACAGCACGAGACAGGAGAAACCGATGGCGAAGAAACGCGCGATTTTCGAGGATGTCAGCGCGGCGCAACCCGCGAAACCCGCGCCGCAAGCGGGTGTGATTGACCGCGCCAAACCCGCTGGCGCGCGCGGCGCAATCCGGCTGTGGCTGATGTCGCTTTTCGCACTGGTTTGCGTGATGATCGTTGTGGGCGGCATGACACGGCTTACAGATAGCGGCCTGTCCATCACCGAATGGCGCCCTGTCACGGGCGCAATCCCGCCCCTAAACGCCCAGATGTGGGCCGAGGAATTCGAGAAATACCGCCAGATTGATCAGTATCTCTTGGTCAATCGCGGCATGACGCTGGAAGAATTCAAGGTTATCTATTGGTGGGAATGGGGCCATCGCCAGCTTGGCCGCGTGATTGGCCTTGTCTGGGGCGTGGGCTTTCTGGCCTTCTGGCTAAGCAAGCGCATCCCCACTGGTTGGACACCGCGCTTGTTGGGCTTGGGCGCTTTGGGCGGGCTGCAAGGGGCGATTGGCTGGTGGATGGTGGCCTCTGGCCTCAATGAGGGGATGGTGACAGTCGCTTCTTACCGGCTGGCCACGCATCTGGGATTGGCCTTTGTCATTCTGGGCCTGATTGCGTGGTATACCTTCCTTCTCAACCGTTCCGAGGCCGATCTGATCGCCGCACGCCGTGCGCGCGAGGGGCGGCTTTTCTCCAGCACCACCGGATTGATGCACTTTGCCTTTCTGCAAATCCTGCTGGGCGCATTGGTGGCAGGCATAGATGCCGGGCGCGGCTATACGGATTGGCCGCTGATGAATGGGGTTTTCCTGCCGCCCGAATTGCTGGCCATGCAGCCACTTTGGGCGAATTTCTTTGAAAACCCCGCAACCACCCAATTCATCCACCGCAAGGCAGGCTATCTGCTGGCGGCTTTTGCTGTTGTTGTCTGGCTGCGGGGCCGCAAATCCAGCCATTCCGCCACGCGCGCGGCCTATAACGCCATGATCCTTGTGATGGCGGCGCAAATCGGGCTGGGGATTGTTACGGTGCTTTATGCCGCGCCGTGGCAGTTGGGGATTGCCCATCAGGCCACAGCGGTACTCTTGTGGGTGCTGATCATCCGCGCGCGCCATCTGGCGCAGTATCCGCGCTTTGACAGCCTGCGCGGGCAGGGGGCAAAAGCATGAGCACCTATACCGACCTGATGGATTTCGCGCGCCAGACAGAGGCCTTGGCGCAAATCTCTGGCCGTCTGGGCTGGGATCAACAAACCGTCATGCCGCGCGGGGCCAATGCGCAGCGATCAGAGGAAATGGCCGCGCTGGAAGATGTGCTGCATGCGCGCCGCACAGACCCGCGTTTGGGGGAAGGGCTGCAACAGGCAGAGGCCCGCGATGAGGTAGAAGCGGCAAATCTGCGCGAATTGCGCCGCGCCTATGCGCGCCACACCAAGATTCCTGCGCGTCTGGCCTCAGAACTCGCGCGGATCACACCCTTGGCGCAAACGGCATGGGAAGAAGCCCGCCATGCGGGCGATGTGGCCGCCTTCCTGCCATGGTTGTCGCAGATGATCGCCCTGCGCCGCGAAGAGGGGCAGGCCATTGCCGAAGGGGGCGACCCCTATGATGCGCTGATGGCCGATTACGAGCCGGAAACGGATTCGGCCACGATTGCCGCCACCTTTGAGCGTATGCGCCCGCGGCTGGTCGCGCTGCGCGCGGCCATCCTTGGGGCGGATACCCCACCCGCGCTAGCGGGCCATTTCCCGCAAGAGGCGCAGTTGCGCCTTGCCCGGCGTCTGGCCGAACATTTTGGTTATGATTTCACGCGCGGGCGCATTGATCTGGCGGTGCATCCCTTCTCTTCCGGCTCTGGCGATGATGTGCGCATTACCACCCGTGTGATGGTGGAAGACCCGTTCAATTGCCTCTATTCCACCCTGCACGAAGTGGGCCATGCCGCTTATGAGCAAGGTGTGGATGCAGCCCATCTTCTCACACCCATTGGGCGGGGGGTATCGATGGGCGTGCATGAAAGCCAAAGCCGGATATATGAAAACCAGCTTGGGCGGTCGCGTGCCTTTTGCCACTGGCTGCATGGCGCGATGGTGCAGGAATTCGGCGCGCTTTCCGTGCCGGATGCCGAGGCATTTTATGCCGCCGCAAACCGCGTGACACAGGGCTATATCCGCACTGAGGCCGATGAGGTGCAATATAACCTGCATATCATGCTGCGCTTCGATCTGGAGCGCGCCCTCATCCGGGGCCAGTTGGAAGCGCGCGATCTGGAAGAGGCGTGGAATACCCGCTTTGAGGCCGATTTTGGCTACCCGGTGGACAAGCCCGCCAATGGCGTGTTGCAAGATGTGCATTGGTCGGTTGGGCTGTTTGGCTATTTTCCAACCTATGCGCTGGGCAATATCTACGCGGGGTGCCTGTATCAAAGCCTCAGCGCGGATTTGCCCGATCTGGCGCAGGATCTGGCGCGCGGGGAGGCAGTGGCGGCCACAGCATGGCTGCGCACGCGCTTGCAACGCTTTGGCGCCTTGCGCGGGCCGCGTGACACTATCGCCCATGCCTGCGGCTTTGCGCCCGATGAAGGCCCGCTCATGGATTATCTGGAAGCCAAGTTTTCAGAGCTTTACAAACTCTGATCCGCAGGCAGGTGCAAAACCGCGCGCAGCCCGCCAAGCTGGGCGCTTTCGTCCAGCGCCAGCGCGCCGCCATGTGCGCGCGCCGCCTCTGTGGCAATGGCCAGTCCAAGGCCAAGCCCCCCGCTGTCAGAGTTGCGGGCCTCATCCAGCCGGACAAAGGGATCACAGGCGCGCGCGCGGTCTTGCTCTGGAATGCCGGGGCCGTCATCCTCGACACTGATTTCCAGCCAGTCGCCATTGCGGGCGCAGGCCACGGCTACCCGCTGGCCATGGCGCAGGGCGTTGCTGATAAGGTTGTCCAATGCCCGGCCCAGTGTGCCCGCATTCAGCGCCAGCAGGGCCGGGGTGCCATCGGCAATCTGTAACCCGATATCGTGCCCGGCCATACGATACCGCTCGACCAGATCCTCGACCAGCGCGCGCGGGTCAGTCGGGGCGCGGTCATCGGCCATCTGGCCGCGCGTATAGTCCAAAAACCCCTCCAGCCGTTTTTCCAGATCGGTGATTTCGGTTTCCAGCGCGGCGCGATCCTCATCTTCAGACATCATCGACAAGATAAGCCGCATCCGTGTAAGCGGCGTGCGCATATCATGGCTTACGCCAGTGAGCATGATCTTTTGTTGCACGCGCGCGCGCTCTATCCGGTTGCGCATGTCCATGAAGGCATGGGCAGCCGCGCGGATTTCGCGCGCGCCAGAGGGGCGCAGCGCCATGCGCTCGCCCCGCCCATAAGCTTCGGCAGCCTCTCCCAGCCGCCGGATGGGGCGGATTTGCAGGCGCAGAAACTGAAAGGCGATCAATGTCATCAGCACCGAGGCCAGAAACACGATAACCAGCAATTGATGGGGGTTGGATGTGGTGACAAGCCCGCGCGGCACGCCCAATTCCACCACACCGTGCCGGCTG
>JAIUNA010000192.1 GCA_022565265.1 Roseinatronobacter sp.
GTTTTGCCCTCGGTCTCGCGCGATTTGTAATCGCTTGGCGCTTTTGATCCCTTCGATCCGGCTGCCGCTTTCTTCTTTGCGTTCTTGTCCATTTAGTTTCCTTTTCCAGATCAATCATACTCTCGCAGCGTTACTTTTTGCGCACAGCGTCTCTGGCTCTGCCAAAGGCCTCTTGCACAATACCCTCGGCTGTCTTGATTTTTCCCTTGGCCTGTAGCTTGGGGTTATCTGTCAGCTTGCCAAGCGTATCTTTTGCGGCGCCCTCGGTCTGTTTGAGGCGGCCTTTGATGCGGTTTTCATCCATGTTGCGTTTCCTTTGGTGGGTTCGGGGAAGGATTGCGCCTGTCGCAAACCCGTTTTCGGGCCTCTCTGCGGCCCTGCTGGTCTGGCCGTTTTGTTCTGGGCAGCGTTTTCCTGTCTGTGCCCAGCGCATGAATTGGACTTGGGCCTCACCAATGCCAGCGCCGCAGCGTGGGTTCCGGTTTCAGGGGCGCAATGCGCCTGCAGCTAAAGTTTTTCGGTTTTTGTTGAAACGCCGAAAGCCTTAGCTTTGTGTCGTATCACAATTTCGACCCAAAAAGCCTATTAACTTGTTCTGAAATTTCTCTAATCGCCGGAACCATCAGACCCAAGCAAAAAGCGCTGCACCAGAAAAAGTGCCACCATAACTACAGCGATCAAAGGGCCAACACCCGGCAGCTTTGCGCGGGTTTTCAACAGGCTGCCCGCGCCGATCGTCGGGCTGAACGCAGCGGGCAGCAAAGCCACAAGCCGGGGAATTGTCGCGCGCGGATTGCGATTATCCTCTGGAACATCTGCAAAGCGCGACAAAAGCTGCTCTAGCCGCGTCTGCGCTGCGGCATTGGACAGGACGGATAATTCCGCAGCCTCATCCCACGGATCGCGACCAAGTCGCGCCAGCGCAGACAGGACACTGACAGTATTGCCGTCATCATCTTGCCCCAGATCGGCATAAAGAAAGCCATCAAACGGGGTTCCCCCCTGCCGGAAATGATCCATTCTGGACATGCGCTGCGCCTTTTTATCATGAAATCAGAGATCTGGAGACAAAGCCCTGCCAGATGGGCAGGCGTGCTGCTGAGGTTCAGCGCTGTGTCACATCTCGTGTCTAGCACAAACCGGGCCGGGCGCTGCTGATACAGATCAGTGTCACACCAAACAAAATGAAAACCCAGTCAAAAGCAGCCGCTAATGTCGATCAGTATTTGCCGGGCGCAATGATTGTAGGCTTGTGGTGATCGGTGGTCAGCTTGCACCTGTTGCGCCCATGCGCAGCGTGGCCACTGGCGCGCCGGTGTTCAACCTGGACAAGGAATTCAACATGCCGCTTATCAATCTGATTATCACCCTTATCGTTGTGGGCGTTCTGCTCTGGCTGGTGAACACCTACATTCCGATGGATCGCAAGATCAAATCTATCATGAACGTGGTCATCGTAATTGCGGTGGTTCTGTGGTTGCTCAGCGCCTTTGGCCTTCTGGGCAATATGACAGGCATCCGCGTAGGCGGGTAAAGCCCCTGCACCGCAACGGCCTTGGTCGCGGCGCAGACTGTGTCGCGCGTTCGGGGAGCGGTTGGCCTACGCTGGCTTCGGCCCATGGGATATTTTCAGGCTACGCTGGCGGCGGGAGCTGGTCAGAACCGCCCTGGGCGTGTTGGGGCGCATGCGCCTGCCAAACTGCGCCCGCCGACAATATCGCAGACCATCCGCGCCGTAACAGGAGCAAGGGTCATGCCGATATGCCCGTGGCCAAAGGCATGTATGACCCCGGCGCAGTTTGGCGATTGCCCAATCACCGGCAGACTATCCGGCATTGACGGACGAAACCCCATCCAATCGCGGTCAGGGGCGGGCAAATCGGGAAATATTGCGCGGGCGCCCGCAACCAGCAACTCTACCCGCGCTTTGGAGGGCGGGTGCGTCAAGCCGCCCAATTCCACTGTGCCCGCGGCCCGCAAGCGCCCCTCCATCGGGCAGAGGTAAAAGCCCCGCGACACCGGGCAGACAGGGCGGCCGAGGCGCGGACTCTCCATATCCCATTCCACATGATAGCCGCGCTCTGTATCTAGGGGAATCCTGTCGCCAATCTGTGCGGCAAGGGCGCGGGAATGTGCCCCCGCCGCAATCACCACCTTGCGTGCAAGCAAAGACAGCCCCGCACCTTCCAGCATCATAGCGCCGCCGCACAGGGCCAGCCGCGTTACACGGTGCGACAGGATGGGAACGCCCGCAGCCTTGGCAAGGGCACACACCATCCGGCCCGGATCTGTCATGAAAATTGCATCTGGAAATATGGCAGCTTGGCCATTTACGTTGCACAAGCCCGGCTCCAGCCGGTGCAATTCGGCGGTGCTGATCATCTCGACCCTGACCCCTAAATCCCGGCGCTGTGCCATGTCGCGCGCGCCGGCCTGCGCGGCCTTGTCAGTGTCATAGAGATAGATCGCGCCCTTTTCTCGCAGCAGCGCCGAAGCCCCGATGTGACCTGCCAATTCGCGCCACATCGGCCCCGCACCCGCCAAAAGCCCGGCAATCGCCGCCGCATTGCGGGCGGCCTGCCGGGGCAGGCTTTGCCAAGCGAAGCGCAAAAGCCATGGCGCAAGCGAAGCAATCGCCGCATGACGGATCGCAAGGGGCGATGCCCTGTCAAACAGCAATTTCGGCAGATTCCAGAGAATATCGGGCGTGCCGACAGGCTGGGTGGCGTAATCCGCAACCGTGCCCGCATTGCCAAAAGAGGCCCCCGATCAGGGTGGGTTGGGATCAATAATAACCACCTCGTGCCCCTATTCATGCCGGCTCAGTGCACAGGCAAGGCCGATAACACCGGCCCCGATTATAGCGATTTCAACATGCTGGGGGGCGGCAGGGCGGGGCATGGGCTGGCGGGCAATCCTTCAAATCAGGCAGAGAGGTTTTCAAGCGTGGCTGTCGTATTCCTCTTGCACGGCAAAGCGCGTGCTGCGCGCCCGGATCATTGCAGCATGCGCGCGATATCCAGCCCATTCACAGTGACGGTATAATCCGGCGCAAGCTCTATCCGGTAGGACAGGCCGCCTTCGGCAGTCGCATTTCCCAAACCCCGAAGCAGCAACAGGGCAGGCAAAGCTTGCTGTGCCTCTTGGCCCCCGAATTGGCCGCGCGCAACCATGTCAATCACCTCTGGAAATCCTTCAACAACCAGATCCACTGCCCCTTGCGCAGACAACTGGCCTGACAGGCGGAAATCACCCGTTCCGGTAATGCTGGCTGGCCCGCCTGCAAGTTTCAGATCTTCAATCTCCAAAACAGGCTTGGCGGCAAACAACAGGCCCAGCGCCTGAAACCCCAGCATGCCAAAGGCATCGGGATCATTCGGATCAAGATCGCCAGCAAGGCCAAGTATCTGGCGCAGCGGCAAATTGCTTAGCTGGACTGACAAGGCCATATCGGTACGGCCAATCTCTTCGGGCCAATCCGCTTGCACAACAGTCATGCCCTCAAGCGCCCATGTCAGGGTCAGGCTGCTCAATTCTTCGCGCCCGTCCAAACCAGACCCGATCAGGAAGCGCTCCAGATCAAAGGCTTCGCCAGAGGGCATGACAAAACTGACATCCTCTATTTCAAATGCCGCTTCGGAATGGCCCCACTGCCCCAGAAGTATCGGCTCCAGCGCTGATGACAGCGCGCTTTCCTGAGCAAACGCCATAAAAAGCTCGCTCACAGCCAAAGCAAGCCCGGGATCACCTTCTGTCATGGCATTGCGCCGGCCAATCCGACCGATCCTAAGCGCAGCATCGCTATCGGATGCAAAGACCCCGCGCAGCTCTACCCCGGCATCACCAGAGTACAGCGCATCTCCCGCAGGGGTAAAATCGGCCCAGACCCGTAGCGACTGTGTTTCGAAACTGCCGGTATCCGCGCCAGCGCCAGCGAGAGGCCGCCACAGCAAATCGGAAAAATTGATGTCAGCTTGCGGAAAGAACCCCGTCATCGCGTTCAGGCTTCCCCGAAACGTGCTACCTTCCCAGACAATATGCCCCAATACGGCCGCAGCCTCTGAAAGTTCCAGCGCGCTGGGAAAGGTTGCAGTCCAGTCAAGCTGATCATCCGGCAAAGGATGCAATTCTATCGAGGGGTTGCCAAAGCCCAGCCGCAAAGTATCGATCCACAATGCCAGATCGGTGAATTCAACAAAGATACGGCCATCTTCCGTCCTTGCCGTAACCGGCTCTGCCGTGCTCAGACGCAACCCCAGATCACCAGTGGGATCATTCTTCTGGATAAGCCCGTCAAGGGCAGCAAGCAAAGCGGTGCCAATACCCGCAGCTTGCTCGTCTGCGCCGGGGGCCAGAACAAGCGGATCATGCGCAACGGGCAAGAAGGCAGTGCCATTGCGGCTGATATCAAGCTGGGCTTCGATGACCTCGGCACCATATGACCCCACCCAGACCGCGTAAATCCCGGCTTGATCGCCTTCAAGACTCAAGGCCGGGTCTACCCCAAAGCTGTCATCATCACAGACAAGGGTACCATCGGGCTGGCGCACGACCAATGTCGTATCACCATCGCCGCGCACGCGCAGTTCTACCGGGCCATCACCTGTGGCGATTTCCAAAGTGACATCTGGGCTTTCCGCCGCAATATAGCCCGCGCAACCGGCCGCAAAATCAGGGGCGAAATCGGGGCCACCGGCAAATACCGCAATCTGCTCTCTGCGCCCCCGCGTCAGATCAGCAGCAACCAAGGCACGGTATCTGGCAGGGGCCAAGGGCAATTCCCGGCCTGTCGCGGGCGCGGCAACGTCATCTTGCACCGCAGCCCAATCGGGCGGCTCCAACGAAAGATGCAGGTTTGCGGGCACGATATCGGCCCCATATGTGCCAACCCAGATTTCATAATCACCCGGCACAGGCTTGAAAGCAAAAACTGCCGGATTCAGCCCCTCGGTATCATCATCGCACAGGAAATCCCCATTGGGGCGACGAACCACAAGGGTCAGGTCACTGTCGCTTGTGGCAAACACACTCAGCCGCAAAACCGGGGCCGCGAGTTGCACCACCAGATCAGGTGCCGCAGCATTTATCAGGCCAAGGCATGTTTCATCAAACTCAGCGGCGAAATCCGCGCCACCAGCATAAAGCGAAACTGTCTCGATCGCAGTGCCCAAATCTGGCCCGATCGTGATGGTGCCATAGCTTGGCTCTGTCATAGGCTGGGCCAAGCAGGCTCCTGCCAGTGTCAGGCCGCCCAAAACCCCCAAGACCCCAGAATACCAAGAAAACGACATGCCTTTGGCCCCTTTTCAAGACGTTCCCAAATGGTGCAACCTGCCTGACTGGCAATACCGAAAGCGCAGGCCATGATGCGGGCAGCATGCCTTTTCTTATGCCTCGGTCAAGGCTCTTTCATCAAAGCGCGGTGACAGCCAGCCCGTGCAGGTGCAGTGCGGGCCAGCACAGCGCCGCGCGTGGCGGGCATGGGCAGTGCCGACAAGACTGGATATGGACGGTTTGGCAGGTTCTGATTAGCATCGGGGCCGTAGCTGCATTATACCCGCACGGCGCCATCACCGCCTTGTAAGGAGCCAGAAGATTTCATGGCCAAACTGCCAACGATCCGCATCGACAAACTCTTGTCCTCTATGGGCTATGGATCGCGCAATGAGATGGCGCGGCTGGCGAAAGCGGGCGCAATCACGCTGGACAGGTCGCGGATTGTGGATGTCACCAGACGCATTCCCGTCACCCCAGATTTGCCAGACCGCATGCAAATAGCCGGGGAAGCGCTTGATCCACTTGCGGGCATGGTTATCCTCTTGAACAAGCCGCTGGGCATGACCTGTTCGCACAAAGAAACCGGGCGGCTGGTATATGACGTCTTGCCCGCACGCTGGAGGCGGCGCGATCCGGTACTCTCGACCATTGGCAGGTTGGACAAGGAAACCTCTGGCCTGTTATTGCTTACCGATAATGGTGATCTGCTGCACCGTGTCATCAGCCCCAAGCGCCATGTCAAAAAGACCTATCGCGCCAAACTCGCCCGCCCTCTGGAGGGCA
>JAIUNA010000193.1 GCA_022565265.1 Roseinatronobacter sp.
GCGCCTCTACTTCGCCGGGCAAGGTAACACTCACAATCCCGTCGCCAGAGATATTGATGGCCAGCGCATCGGGGGGAATGTTGATTTCAGGTTCCAGCACATAGCCGCTAACCGTGGTCAGCGTGCCTTCCGCATTGCGTGACAGGCCCCCGTCGCGAGAATATCCCACCCGCCCATCGGGCATGAGAACCTGAAAAAAACCCTGCCCGTTGATTGCCAGATCAAGCACATTGCCAGTGGTGTTGAGCGTACCTTGGGTATGGATTTTCTCGGTCGCGACAACCCGCACACCTGTTCCCACAGCCAAAGGGCTGGTCAGCGCGGTCTGATCGGCAGTTTGTGCGCCTGCGGGCCGATATGTCTGATACAGCAGCGTTTCAAAACTGGCACGGTCGCGCTTGAACCCGGTGGTATTCACATTTGCCAGATTGTTGGCAATCACCTGCATCCGGGTTTGCTGCGCATCCAGCCCGGTGCGGGCAACATGCATTGCATTGGTTGACATGGGTTTGTCCTTTCACGGGTCACTCTTCCCCATGTCTTGCAAACGCCGTGCCGGATTAACCGGAAGGGGGGCGCAATAATGCAGCGCCTGCTTCATCAATCTCGCGCGCAGTCTGCACCATGCGCAAGTTCAACTCGAACCGGCGCTGCAATTCGATAGAGGCGATCAGTTCCGCCGTGGCATTCACATTGCTGCCCTCGCGCATGCCCTGCACCACGCGGGCTTGCTGATCGGGCGGGGGCAGCGCTTCGCCATCCAGACGGCGAATATGCCCATCCTCGGATTTGCGCAGCGCAAGATCATCGGCGGGATCCACCGTGCCCAGCATTGCCACCCCCACCAGCGCACCCGGCGCGCCATCCAAGGGTGCAATCAGCACCTGACCCAGATCATCCACCACCAACTCGCGAAACGGGGGCAGGATGATGGGCTGCATCTCTGTGCTCAGCATCAGATCGCCCGCCCCATTGCGCAGGCTGCCATCCACCCCCACTTGCAGATCACCCCGGCGCGACAGTGCCATATCTCCGCCTGTGGCGGGCGCAATCAGGAAGAACCCCCGATCGGCGATCGCAATATCCATCTGGTCGCCCGTCTGTTCCAACGGGCCGGGCGTGCGCGAGAAACCATGCACGCCATGTTCCAGCTGAAAGGCGCGCGAGGTTTGCGCGCCCAACATTTCCAGAAACCGCGCCGCACCGTTATTGGGCAGATCACGCCGAAACCCCGGCACAGACATATTTGCCAGATTCTGCGCCGACACAATCCTGTCATCGCGCAGATTTGCCAGCGAATTGAGCGCGGTATAGGCCAGCCGATCCATTCAGCCGCCCCCTTAGCTGCGCAAGTTCATGATGGTCTGCATCATCTGCGAAGAGGTTTCCATCGCCTTGGCATTGGCCTGATAATTGCGCTGCGCCGTGATCAGAGCGACCAATTGCTCGGTCAGATCAACATTGGCCATTTCCAGCGCGCCAGAACGCAACCGCCCAAAGCCTGTCCCCCCCGGCGATCCGGCCAGTGGTTCGCCTGCATCCGTGGTGGCCCCGAACGAGGCCGCGCCCATTGGGCGCAAGGCAGCGGGATTGGGAAAATTGACCAACAGCAACTTGCCCATGGCCATACGCCCTTCCGCGCCATAGGTGGCCCAGACTGTGCCCTCGGAATCAATATCCAGCGTTGTCAGTTGATTGACAGTCTGGCCGTTATGCTGTGCGGCAGCCACCGAAAAGGGCCGGTCAAACAATCGCGACCCCTCCAGCGTGATTGCAAGATCATCCGTCCCATCCGTAAACCCAACCGCCCCGCCGGGCTGCACAAGCCGCCCATCCGCGCCGAATGTCACTGTATTGGTGCCGTTTGGCGGCATCAGCACCCCGTCACGCAGCAAGAATGCCTCATATTCCGTATTTGGATCGGCGACAGAGGCCGAAGACATGCGCACCAGATACAACTCTGTTTCGACAGCGCGGCCCTGGTCATCGAAGACAGGAACAGATGTGCGATGTGCCCATGTTGTTGCATCGGCAGGGTCAAACGGGGCTGTCGGAGGCACGGCATCTTGCGCGCCCGCCATGGCTGGGTCAGTGGGCAAGACCAGTTCCAGCCGCAATTCCGAGGTCGCAACCGGATTTCCCATTGTCAGCGGCACGCGCATGGGCTGGGCGGAGGAAAGCGCCTCGGACAAGACCTGACCGTTATTGGCCGCAGGCCAGCCCAGCAATTGCTGATTGGCACTGTTCACAAGAAAGCCATTTGCCGACATGTCAAAAGAACCAGCGCGGGAATAGAGCGTTTCATTTGCCACCCCCGGCGTGGTGCTTTGGGCGCGCAGGGCAAAAAACCCAGGCCCCTCGATTGCCATATCCAGCCGATTTCCTGTTCCCACAACACTGCATTGCGAAATATTCTGCGCTACGCGTGAAATCTGGGTTCCAGAGCCTGCGGTGGTGCGCGCCACGGAAAAGGGCGACTGGGTAAAGATATCGGCAAATTCCGTGCGCGACCCGCGAAAACCGGTTGTCCCCACATTGGCGATGTTATGCGAGGTGACAGCAATATCTTTCTGGGCAGCGGAAAGCCCGGAGAGGGCCGTATTCATGGACATGGAAATTTCCTTCCTTGCAGATCAGCGGATCGTTTCGATTTCAAGACTGTTGAGTTTGCCAAACCCTTCGACATCGAAGGTGATATCTTCAGCCGATTGGCCCAGAGTGGCCGAAAGTACACGGGCATAAACCCGGCTTGCCGCAGGCTCTGTGACCCCATCAACGGTGGCGCTGGCGGAAATGCGCAGCGCATGGCGCGCCCCCACCACCTCTGCGGGGGCGTTTTCCCAAGCAAATTCCACCTGCCCGGCGGGGTGGCGACCCAGAATCTGGCGATGCAGCACCACACCCGTAACACTATCGGAAAAATTGACCTCCACATTTTCGGCCGCGATCGGCAAATCTACCGTGCCGCGATAGGCTCCGTTTTTGTCCGGCATGGCCAGCGCACCGGGGACAAGCACAGACTGCCCCACCAGATCGGCAACCATGCCAAGGCGCATATCCCGAAACCCGGCCCCCAGCGCCTGTAGGCTGTCATTCATCCGCTCGATCCCGGATACTGTGGAAAACTGCGCCATCTGGCCCAGAAATTCGCTGTTCTGCATCGGGTTGAGCGGGTCTTGGTTGCGCAATTGCGTTGTGAGCAATGTCAGAAAATCTTTCTGACCCAGATTCGAAGCATCACGCGCAGGCGCGGGCGTCGAGATCGGGGGGGCACTGGTCGCGGATTGGATCATCCTCACTCTCCCATAGATAAGGTTCGGGTCATCAGCACCCGCAGGGTTGACATGGCTTCAAGCGTGTTTTGATAGCTGCGGCTGGCCTCAAGCATTTCGACCATTTCCTCTTCCCCATGAACCGGGGCCTCGTAGACAAAGCCCTCGGAATCTGCATGTGGGTGATCGGGGCGAAACATGCGCGCGGGATCACGTTCCAATGCGACAATACGCTCGGCGCGCGGGGCTGTCAGGCCAGATCCGGGCCGCAACTCATCCACCACAAAGACAGGGCGCAGAGGGCGAAAGGCTGTTTCGGCACTGCCAGATACTGTGCCTGCATTGGCCAGATTGGACGCCGCCGCATTCAGCCGCTGCATTTGCGCCGATAGCGCGCGCCCCCCCAGATCAAAGACATTGCGGATTTCAGTCATCTCATTCTCCTCGGATGGCGGAACGCAACCCGCTGATGCGACGGTTCAAAAGTGTCAGGCTGGCTTGCTGGCGCAGGGCATTTTCAGCGAATTGTACCTGCTCCACCGCTATCTCTACCGTATTGCCATCCAGCGCGGCGGTGGTCGGAATACGGTATCCCGCCCCCAAACTCTGCGCACCCGGATGGGCAATGTGACGTGCATTTGTCACCGCCGGCACGCCTTGCCCCTGCACCCGCTCTGCGAGTTCGGCACGAAAATCGATATCGCGCGCCTTGTAGCCGGGCGTGGCGGCATTGGCGATATTCGAGGCAAGCACTGCCCCGCGCCGTTCGCTGATTTTCAGCGCCTCGGCATGGATGGATAGGTGGTTGCGCAGCAGCGTTGTCATCCTTGGCCCCTGAAACTGGGATCATTGCGTGGCATGTTCTGGCCCAGGATTTGCAAGAACAGTGCCAAAGCCCCCTCCCGGCCCTGCCAGATACGCAAAAAGGAGCGCCGAAATGCCCAAACGCCCCAAAAGCTGGATCGACACCCTCAAACGCCGTGCCGCGGCGCTGTCAGCCACCGAAACCGAAGCGCTTCGCTTGCGATGCGAGAGCGGAGCGATTGCTGGGCGCAGCGCATT
Source organism: Roseinatronobacter sp. (assembly GCA_022565265.1). Lineage (GTDB taxonomy): Bacteria > Pseudomonadota > Alphaproteobacteria > Rhodobacterales > Rhodobacteraceae > Roseinatronobacter. Next base: position 4,335 of record JAIUNA010000193.1, read on the forward strand.
GGCGCTGCGCATTGCCCTGCTCAATACCGATCTGGCACGCCCCCCGGTGGCTCAACCCCCCAGCGCGGCCCCGCCGCCACCAGAGCCGGTGCCCATCGCCCCAGAGCCACCTGAGCCACCTGCGCCGGAAACCCCGCCGCCGCCGCCACCGCCGCCCAGCCCGCCAAAGCCAAAGAAAAAGGCCAGCTTCGGGGCAATTTCGCTGGACGATGCGGCAAGCCTGCTTTCCGCATTTGGCGCAGCACCTGCCACCACAGACGATTCGCCCCCAGCCGACACGCCTGTGCCCGACCCCCAACCAAATTTCGCCCCGGCACCGACAAATTTGGACGAATCCCGCTCAAAAGATGGCGATGGCCAGACCTTGGCCTCGGACTCGCCATAATTCGTTGATACCGTTTTTTAACATCTGACCATTATTTCTGGAACATATGCAGAATATCTGCCGAATCCCAAAGATAGGCATCGTAGTATGAGAGACCAAGTTGTGACAAAAATTACCTCTATCCGCAGTGAACAGATTAAGGTTTTATTGGCCGATGATCATCGCATGATCACCGACATGATCCAGCTTTTCCTGACTGACACTGCCGATATGGATATTCGCGTCGCGGAATCGCTGGAAGACGCCGCACATATCCTGCAAGCCGAAGGCGGGTTCGATGTGGTGTTGCTGGATATGAACATGCCGGGAATGAATGGCATTGCCGGGCTGAAACGGATGATACGCCTGAACGAGGGTAAACCCGTTTCTATCCTGACAGGGGCCACAACCCCGCGCATGATGCAAGAAATCATGGCTGCGGGCGCAGCCGGTATCGTGCTGAAGAAAAGCCCTTTGCGATCACTGGCCAACGCGATCCGCTTCATGAATTCGGGCGAGCGGTATTTGCCGCTGGAACTGATCCAGACCCAGACAAGCCCGGCCTCGGCCAACCGTGCAGGTAATCTGAGCGATAAGGAAATGGATGTGCTGCTGCAATTGTCAGAAGGGAAATCCAACAAGGAAATCGCCAATGACCTGACAATGGCAGAGGCCACAGTAAAAATGCATGTGACAGGAATTTGCCGCAAACTGGGGGCGAATAATCGCACTCGCGCTGTGATCATGGCCAAGGAACTGGGGCTGGTGTAACCCCCCTCGCGCCGCGGCGCATGCACGGGCCATCTGGCCCTGAATGGCAAATCATTTCCGGCGAAGCCACGCGGGCAGCAAAGTTTTTTTCACTTGGTTCAACACTGCGGCGCATTGCAGGCCATGCGCGCGCAATCCTTCAGCCAGAGGCCTGCAAAGCGGCCAAAGCGGCCTTATGTTTCAGATCAAGCAAATCCTCCAGCAGATCGGGCCTGTCCAATGGGCCGGGGCACATGGCTACCCGGCCAGAAAGACCGCGTGCTTGCGCGCCAAAAACCAGCACGGGCAGTGTTTCCGGCAAGCGAGCCAGCATATCTGGGGCCAAACTCATTGGGCAGGCAAGCGCTGCGCAATCCCAGATATCAGGCTCTTGGGCATGCTGGCACAGATCATCCCATGACATGCAGCGCCGCACCAGCGCCCCTGCGCTTTCCAAACGCCCGGCCAGATCATTGCGCGCGGCAGAGCCGTCCCCCAGGACAAGCACCGCCTCGCCCGCCCATAATCCCGCCTCCAGCGCTTTCCAGTCATCTCCGGCCCCTTCC
>JAIUNA010000194.1 GCA_022565265.1 Roseinatronobacter sp.
AATTGACAATGCGCATGTCGAAATCTTCACCGCCAAGGAATGTGTCCCCGTTGGTGGAATTCACTTCAACCATGCCATCAACGATTTCAAGATTGGTGATATCGAATATGCCGACTCCAAGTTCATATACAGCAATCGTGCGGCTTTCTTTCTTGTCCAGACCATAGGCCAGCGCGGCGGCGGTGGGTTCGTTGATGATGCGCAGCCCTTCCAGCCCGGCAATCTTGCCTGCGTCTTTGGTGGCCTGACGCTGGGCATCGTTGAAATAGGCAGGCACCGTAATCACGGCCTGCGTGACTTTCTCGCCCAGATAGCTGTCTGCGGTTTCCTTCATCTTTTGCAGGGTGACTGCCGAAATCTGGGCCGGGCTGTATTTCTCGCCGCGTGCTTCTACCCAGGCATCGCCATTGCCACCATCGATGATGTTGTAGGGAACCAGCTTTTTATCTTTTTCCACCTCTGCATCGGTTACGCGGCGCCCGATCAGGCGCTTGACGGCGAAAACCGTGTTGGTGGGGTTTGTGACAGCCTGCCGCTTTGCGGGCTGGCCTACCAGCCGCTCATTCTCGGTGAAGGCGACAATCGACGGCGTGGTGCGCGCACCTTCCGAATTTTCGATCACGCGCGGCTGGCTGCCATCCATGATGGCGACACAGGAATTGGTGGTGCCAAGGGCGATCCCGATGACTTTAGCCATAGTCTTGCATCCTCTTTACTCAAGCGATGTGACAGCGGGCAGGCCCGTAAGGCCCCGGCCCATCTGATCTGATGATAACCCCCCGTAAGGGCGTCTTGGGCGCTATATAGGAAGGGGCTTTGGGCGCTGCAACCGTCACGAAGCTGTGAAATTTGCGCTTGATGCAATTTCAGGTGGGGCAGGATGTGTTTTTCGGGGCGCTGAGGGGGGGATTGGGGCCGGGCATTCGGGGGGTTGCCAGCTTCGCGCCTGCTGCGCCATGGCCTGCATCCGCACTGGTTGCGAAAGCCAAAGGCATGGTGGATGCTTGGCGCAGATGATTCGGGAAAGCACCGCGCCAGCATGACAGCAACGACCCGCCTTACTGCCCTGCGCCTGTGGCCGATAGCCGTGCTTTGCCTTGCCCTGTTGGCCGCGCTTGGCTGGCTTGTGCATGAACAGACCCGCGCGCGGGCATTTGCGGATTTGCACGAGCGGGGGCAAAACACCCTCAGTCTGGCCGAATCCAGCCTGCGCGGGCAATTGGCGCGTTTTGAACGGCTGCCAAGCCTTTTGGCCGATCAGCGCGTCATCCGCTCGCTTTTGCTGTCACCGCGCAACACCGATCTTATTCTGGCTGCAAATTTTTATCTGCGCGACACTGCCGAATTGCTGGGCGCATCCGATCTTTATGTCATGTATAGCGATGGCGAAACGCTTGCGGCCTCTAATTTCGACCAGCCGCATAGCTTTGTTGGCGGAAATTTCGCCTTTCGCCCCTATTTCTTCGATGCGATGGCCAAGGGTGAGGGGCGGTTTTTCGCGCTTGGCACGACATCCAACAAGCGGGGATATTATTTTGGCGCGCCCATAGATGTGGCAGGCCAGCGCCGGGGCGTGCTGGTTATCAAGATTGATGTGGATGAGATCGAACAGGCCTGGGCCTCGGAAGAGGTGCGGATATTGGTTACAGACCCTGAAGATATTATTTTTCTGTCCAACCGCCCGGATTGGCTGTTTCACTCTTTCGGCGCGCTGACACCAGAGCGGCGCGCCCGCACCGAGGCCACGCGCCGCTATGCCAATGCGGAATTGGGTGTGCTTGATTATCGCATGACGCAGGAGTCCCATGGCTTCAACCTGCTGCAAGGGCCGGGAAATGCGGTGGATGCCTCGGAATATCTGGTGGTGAAAAGCGCCATGCCGGATGCGGAATGGACAGTGCAAGTGCTGCTGCCCACGCGCGCGGCACGTTTGCAGGCGGTGACGGCGCTGGGCATGGGGCTGTTGGGCTTTGGCATATGCGCACTGGCGGGGCTGGTGATCTGGCAAAGGCGGCGCCAACTGGCGGTGCGGCTGGCCATGCAACAGGCCGCCAAGGATGATCTGGAGCGCCGGGTGATAGAGCGCACGCAGCAACTGCGCAGCGCCAATGCCGCCCTGCGCGACGAGGTGAGCGAGCGCCGCGCGGCAGAGGCGCAATTGCGCCAGACGCAATCAGAGTTGGTGCAGGCGGGCAAATTGGCCGCTTTGGGCCAGATGTCGGCCGCCCTCAGCCATGAGTTTAACCAGCCGCTGGGCGCGGCGCGCAACTATGCCGAAAATGCCCAAGTCTTGCTGGATCGGGGCCGCACAGAGGAAGCGCGCGGCAATGTGGAGCGTATTATCGGCATGATTGACCGCATGACGCGCATCAGCCGCCATTTGCGCAATTTTGCGCGCAAGCCCAACCAGCAATTGCGCGCGGTGGCGCTGGCGGATTCGGTGCTTGCGGCGCAAGAATTTCTGGATTGGCGGCTGGCCAAGCAAGGGGTCACGCTGCAGGTGGAGCTGGGGCCAGTGCCCCCTATGGTGATTGGCGGGCCAGTGCGGCTGCAACAGGTGCTTGTCAATCTTATCAGCAATGCGATTGATGCCGTGGAAGACAGCCCCGACAAGTTGCTGGAACTGCGCGCAACCCATGATGGCGCAAATGTGCGCGTCACCCTGCGCGACCATGGCCCCGGCGTGCCCGACGCGGTGCAGCCGCGCATTTTCGATCCGTTCTTTTCTACCAAGGAAGTGGGCAAGGGGTTGGGGCTGGGTTTGTCGATCTCTTACAATATCCTGCGCGATTTCGGGGGGGAATCGATGGTGCGCAACCATCCTGATGGCGGCGCAGAGTTTCCGCTGGTGCTGCAAGCGGCCGTGGCCGGGGCACAGGCGGCGGAATGAGTGCGATGCCCCATATCCTGCTGGTAGATGATGATGCCGATCTGCGCGCCTCGACAGAGCAGGCGCTGGATCTGGCAGGGTTGGCGGTTACGGGCCTGTCAGATGCCCATGCTGCGCTTGATCGCATGACAGGCGGGTTTGCCGGGGTTGTGATCACCGATATCCGCATGCCCGATATGGATGGCCTGACGCTGATGTCACGCATTCATGAGATTGACAGCGAAATTCCTGTCATTCTGATAACGGGGCATGGCGATGTGCCGCTGGCCGTGCGTGCCATGCGCGACGGCGCGCATGATTTCGTGGAAAAGCCGTTTTCTGGCGCGCAGCTTGCCTCTATCGCGGCGCGGGCGCTGGAATATCGCCAGCTTGTGCTGGACAATCGCCGCCTGCGCGCTGTGGCCGGGCAGGCAGATGACATAGAGGCCCGGCTTGTGGGCCGTTCCAACCCCATGATCACCCTGCGCCGCCAGATGCGTACGATTGGCCCCTCTGATGCCGATGTACTGATCATTGGCGAAACGGGCACCGGCAAAGAGGTGGTGGCCCGCGCGCTGCATGATCTTTCGGCCCGCGCCGAGCGGCCCTTTATCGTCATCACCTGTAGCGCCCTGCCCGAAACGCTGATTGAATCGGAATTGTTCGGGCACGAGGCCGGGGCCTTTCCCGGCGCGATCCGGGCGCGGATGGGCAAGTTTGACCATGCGCGCGGTGGAACCATCCTCTTGGATGATATCGGGGCCATGCCGCTGGATATGCAGGGAAAACTGTTGCGCGTGCTGCAAGACCGCGTGATCACGCCCTTGGGTTCCAATGTCCAGCATGATCTGGATGTGCGCTTCATTGCCACCAGCCGTGTCGCGCTGGAACCAGAGGTGGAGGCCGGGCGCTTTCGGGCGGATTTGCTGTATCGTCTGAACGCTGTCAGCCTGCGTGTGCCGCCTTTGTCGGAACGGCTGGAAGATATCCCCGCGCTGTTTACCCGGCGTTTATCCGAGGCTTGCGCGCGCCACCGCTTGCCCGCCCGCCGGGCAAGCCCTGAACTGCTGGCCGAACTTGCGCGCGGCACATGGCCCGGCAATGTGCGCGAATTGCGCAATGTCGCAGAGCGTTTTGCACTGGGGCTGGATCATGCGGCACTGGCGCCAGAGGCGGGCGAAAGCCCGCTCCTATTGGCCGATCAGATGGCCGCGCATGAGCGCAAGCTGCTGATTGATGCCCTGATCCGCCACAAAGGTGCGCTCAAGCCCGTGTATGAAACGCTCGGCCTGTCGCGCAAGGCGCTGTATGACAAGCTGCTGAAACATCGAATCGACAAGGCCCATTTTCAAAGCGACGAGGGCGATACACCATAACGATGTGTTAATTCCGATACATCACACCGCCAGAATGTGTAGGAATCTACACATTATATGCCATGTTGGCGCAAACGGGCGCAGATTTACGACAAAGTTACCTTGCAATCATGGCCCCCGCCGCCTTGACTGCGCGATGTGCTGCCCGGCTCATGGAGGGGTTGGGCAGGCATGCATATACGCAAAACCAAGGGGAGGTCCCAATGCGTTTTACCAATTTCGCGGCTCTGGCCGCTGCTGCTGTCATGTCTGTTTCCATGGCTCAGGCCCAGGATCGTGACGGCTGGCCGTCGGATCTGACAGTTGGCACAGCCAGCCAGGGCGGTGTTTACTTTGTATTTGGCAATGGTCTTGCCTCTTTCATCTCGGAAGAGCTGGGCATCAATGCCAGTGGCGAAGTGACAGGCGGCCCGGTGCAGAACGTCACCCTGTTGCAAATGCAAGAGCATGATATCGGCCTTGTCACCATGGGGCCAATGTTCGAGGCCTGGAATGGCGAGAGCGAGCTTGCCCCCGGCCTGCCGCACACAGATGTGCGCGCGCTGTTTCCCATGTATGAAACACCGTTTCAGGGCATCGCCCTCACCAGCCAGAATATCACCTCGGTTGCCGATCTGGCCGGCAAGCGCGTCAGCGTTGGCCCCGCTGGCGGCACACCCGGCACATACTGGCCGCGCTTTATCGAAGCGCTGGGCGTAGAGGCCAATGTCTCTTTCGCCGGTGCGGCAGATGCGGCCAGCCAGTTGCAGGATGGTCTGATTGATGCGTTTGTCTTTGCGGCAGGTCTGCCCATTGGCGCATTCTCGCAGCTGGCGGCGGAATCTGATGTGCGTACCTTCACCTTCTCGGATGAAGAGCATGCACAGATTCTCGAAGCATTCCCGGAAGTGTCGGATTTCACCATTCCTGCCGGAATCTATACCGTTCAGGATGCAGATCAGCCTTCGGTCGCCATGTGGAATTTTGCCGTTGTCCATGCCGATATGCCCGAAAGCCTGGCCTATGAAATCACGAAACTCGTGATGGAAAACAATGATCGCATGCTGCAAATCCACGCAGCCGCTGCGGCCACATTTCCGGAAAACTTCATCAATAACGGCTTCCTGCCCTATCATCCCGGCGCAGTGCGCTGGTTTGAAGAGAACGGTTTCGATATCCCCGCAGAGCTGCGCGGATAAGCTGAAACCCTTCGACATTTGCAAGAGGCCGCCCTGCGCGGCCTCTTGTCCGAATAGAGTTCATGATTTCAATAAACATGCCCAGGGACAGGGATATGGCGCAAACTTCCAGCACCTCAGAGACGCCGCTTCTGGACGATAAAGCACCTGACAATATTGCCGAGGGCGTAGACCGCGAGATTGTCATGTCCAATCAACGCGTGCCGCCGGGCATGGTGGGGCTTGTAATTGCGCTGGCCTGTATCCTGTATACTGCATTCCATATTGCCGCGATGAACCTTTATCCACTGGAAACATGGGTTTACCGGCTAAGCCATGTGACAGGTGGCCTGATTTTGGGCTTTTTGCTGTTTTCGGCAACGGTTTTTCCCCAGACAAATGACAACCAGACGGGCCGCAGCCTGCCCGAACTGGTGCTTGTTGGCTTGGCGGCGCTGGGGGTGGGTGTGGCGCTTGTCACGATCATCTGGGCGATTGTTACGGATAATCTAATTCCCATCGGGGCGCCTGCTGACCAGATGAAATACACATTCGGCTGGCCCTTGATGGCGGGCACATCGCTGGCGCTGCTGGCAAGCTGG
>JAIUNA010000195.1 GCA_022565265.1 Roseinatronobacter sp.
GTCTTGGAAAAATGCCTGGCTCGCCAACAGGAAGGGCAGCACGCACAGCAGATTGACCCGCGCCCCCACCGGGGGCGGACGCGGCTGTGCCGGCGCGGATTTTGCGGCTTGCGGGCTGTGACGCCCCCCAAAGCGCTGGCTCATCCTTTACCCCCCGACAAAGGCTGCATAGATCATCAGCCCGATCAGCAGGGTAAATGCCGTTTTCTGTAGTCCCGTTGCCGACATTATGCGCCTCCTCACATCTGTCTTCCTGAAAATATAAGTGAGGAAAGGGTATATTGAAAGCCTGCGCCCGTGAACCAGCAATTCTGTTATTGCTGGAAAACAGGGTCTGCGCCACTGCGATCACGCGAGAGTGACTGCAAAACGTCCTATCGTCCGGAGGGGGGGCCTTTATGCTTCGGCCCTTGGGCGGGTTTTGGTGCAGCGGTACGGGGGGTGGAACGGCTTGCATTCGTCTTGGGGCCGCGCCCATCCTTGCCGCTTTTGGGCGCGCCATCCCGCATTCCCGCAAAGCCGCCAGCGGCGGCCGCGTCGGGGCGCGCGGCCCGGTCACGCGCAGGGCCAGCCTGTCGCGCCGGGCGTTTCGCGCCGCTCTTCGATACCCCTTTCGCAGCACCCGCCGCTCCACTATCGCCAGAGCTTTCGCTGCGCATCGGGCCGCGTGCAGGCCCCGGCTTGCCCGTCTGTTTGCCCGCCTGCTTGCCCTCCTGCTTGGCCGGGGCGCGCCCCTTGCCCGCGCCAGTGGGCGCGGCCTCGGATGGGCGCGGCAGGCCAAGCTGCTCGCGCAGCACCCGCGCTTTCACCTCTTCCACCGCGCCGCGCGCCAATGTGCCCAGCTCAAACGGCCCATAGCTGACACGGATCAGGCGGTTCACACTCAACCCGACATGCGACAGCGCACGCCGGATTTCACGGTTGCGCCCTTCGCGGATACCAATGGTCAGCCAGGCATTCGCCCCTTGCTGGCGGTCAATCGCCACCTCCATCGGCAAGAAGGTCTCACCCTCCAGCGTGATACCCGCGCGCAAAGGGGCAAGCATCGCATCCGTGGGCGCGCCATTCACCCGCACCCGATATTTGCGCAGCCAGCCTGTGCTGGGCAATTCCAGCTTGCGCTTCAACTCGCCATCATTTGTCAACAACAACAGCCCTTCGGAATTCAGATCGAGCCGGCCCACAGACACAACCCTTGGCAGGCCTTCGGGCAGATTGTCAAAGACAGTGGGCCGCCCTTCCTCGTCGCGCGTTGTCGTGACCAGCCCCAGAGGCTTATGATACAGCCAAAGCCGCGAAGCTTCGCGCTCTGGCAGGGGTTTGCCATCGACGGTGATGCGTGCATTCGGGCCAACATTCAATGCAGGGCTGTCAATGATCTTGCCATTCACCGCCACGCGGCGTGCCAGGATCATCACTTCCGCTTCCCGGCGAGAGGCAATACCAGCCCGCGCCAGAACTTTCGCAATGCGCTCTCCGGTCGGGGCCGTTTCGGGTTTAGCCGTCTTCTCCATCAGCGCTCTTTCATCTTGGATCAAATATCCTGGGGGGAGGGCGGCTTGCCGACCGGGGGGCAAAGCCCCCCATGCGCCGCTTGCCTCATGGTGCCCAGCTTAGGAAGTTGGCGATCATCCGCAAACCAGTTGCCTGCGATTTCTCCGGGTGAAACTGTGTGCCGATGATTGTATCACGTGCGACAATCGCAGTCACGGGGCCTGCATAATCGACATGGGCCAGCAGATGCGCGGGATCGGCAACATGAAACTGGTAGGAATGCACGAAATAGGCATGATCCCCCGCCGCAATGCCAGACAGCACAGGATGGGGCCGATCAAGGATCAGATCATTCCAGCCCATATGCGGTACTTTCAGGCTTGGATCGGCAGGCGTGATGCGCCGCACCTCGCCGCCGATCCAGTCCAGCCCTGCGACATCTTCATATTCGCGCCCAAGGCTGGCCAGCATCTGCATGCCCACGCATATGCCCATGAACGGCACGGCGCGGCGCAACACTGCGTCTTCCAGCGCCTCTATCATGCCATCTACGGCACCCAGCGCGCGGCGGCAGGCCGGAAAGGCCCCGTCACCGGGCAGCACGATACGATCAGCGCGCGCCACATCCTCGGCGCGCGCGCTCCCCCGCACGTCGCCGCCGCCCACCTCTTGCGCCATGCGCTGAAAGGCTTTTTCGGCGGAATGCAGGTTGCCGCTCTCGTAATCGACCAGAACTGTCAGCATGCGCCCTCACAGCGCCCCTTTTGTCGAGGGGATCGCATTGCCCTTGCGCGGGTCTGGCTCCACTGCGGCACGCAAGGCCTGCGCGCAGGCCTTGAAAGCGGCCTCTGCAATATGGTGCGAATTAAGCCCGTGCAACTTGTCCATATGCAGCGTGATCCCGCCATGGCTGGACAGCGCCTGAAAGCACTCGCGCACAAGCTCTGTGTCAAAGCTGCCAATTTTCGCGCTGGGAAAGTCGATATTCCAGACAAGATAAGGGCGGCCCGACAGATCCAGCGCGCAGGCAATTTGCGCATCATCCATAGGCAAGTGGCACGCGCCATAGCGGCGGATGCCGCGCTTGTCACCGAGCGCCGCGACAAGCGCCTGCCCAAGGGCAATGCCGCAATCTTCCACTGTATGGTGATCGTCTATGTGCAAATCGCCTTTTGCGCGAATGGTGATATCAATCAGCGAATGGCGCGCAAGCTGATCCAGCATATGGTCAAAAAACCCCACGCCTGTCTGGCAATCATAATGGCCTTCGCCATCCAGATTGATACTGACCGAAATCTCGGTCTCGGAGGTCTTGCGCGTTATGCTCGCTTTGCGCATCTGGTCATCCTGTTGCTGTTCATGCTCACTCTTGCCCGCCGATCTATAGGCGCTTGCGCTACGCGGGGGAAGGGGGCAATCTGCGCGCAGACCAGCAAGCGGGGATAAAGATGACCATTCATATCGGGGCAGAACCGGGCGAAATTGCAGAAACGGTGCTCCTGCCGGGCGATCCGTTACGCGCCAAATGGGCGGCAGAGCGCTTTCTGGAAGGGGCTGTCTGTGTCAATCAGGTACGGGGCATGCTGGGCTATACCGGGGAGTGGCGCGGGCAGCGTGTGACAATCCACGGCTCTGGCATGGGTATGCCGTCACTGTCGATTTATGCCAATGAGTTGATCCGCGATTATGGTGCAAAAACCATGATCCGCATCGGCTCTGCAGGGGCGATGCAACCGCAGATCGGTATCCGCGATATCGTGCTGGCGCAATCGTGCACAACTGTGTCCATGCCCTCGCGCGGGATATTCCGGGAAATCAACTTTGCCCCTTGCGCGGATTTCGGGCTTCTGAGCGCCGCTCATGGCGCGGCGCAGGCGCGCGGGGCGCGGGTGCATGTGGGCAATATCTATTCCTCGGATGTGTTTTATGACGAACGTCCCGATCTGGGCGAGATCATGCAGCGCCACGGGGTGTTGTGTGTCGAGATGGAAGCGGCAGAGCTTTATGCCGTGGCCGCGCGCTTTGGCGTGCGTGCTTTGGCGGTGCTGACGATTTCGGATCATCTGCTGACACATGAGGCGCTGCCCGCACAACAGCGCGAGCAAAGCTTCGGCGAGATGGTCGAACTGGCACTGGAGGCCGCCTTCGCCACCTGAACCGGCTGCACGAAAGGGAAGAGCGGCGCGCGTGTGATGCAATCCCCCTTGCAACTGCGGCGCAAGGGCGCTATGGCAGCGCCACTTCACAGGCAGAGGTCGGGCCTGCGGGATGAAAAGCCCCCGCGCGTCCACCGGTTGAGACCACTGGCGCAAGCCCTCGGTCTTGAAACCCTCTGCTCAGGCGCAAACCGGAAAGGAAAACGATATGGCGCTTCCTGATTTTTCGTTGCGTCAGCTTTTGGAAGCTGGCGTTCACTTCGGCCACCAGACACAGCGCTGGAACCCGCGCATGGCGCCCTATATTTATGGCGACCGCAATGGCATTCACATTATCGATCTGACACAGACTGTGCCCTTGCTGGATGCGGCTCTCAATGTCATTCGTGAAACCGTTGCCAAGGGCGGCAGCATCTTGTTCGTCGGAACAAAGCGTCAGGCTGCAAAATCCATTGCGGATGCGGCAGAACGTTCTGCCCAGTTCTATATGAACCACCGTTGGTTGGGCGGCACACTGACCAACTGGAAAACAGTATCCCAGTCGATCCAGCGCCTGAAGGCGATTGATGAGCAACTGGAAAGCGGCGCCGGTGGCCTGACCAAGAAAGAACGTCTGGGCATGGAGCGCGAGCAGGCCAAATTGCAGGCCTCGCTTGGCGGTATCCGCGATATGGGTGGCCTTCCCAGCCTGCTGTTCATCATTGATGTGAACAAGGAAGATCTGGCCATTCTGGAAGCCAAGAAACTGGGTATCCCGGTTGTCGCTGTGGTGGATACAAACTGCCCGCCTGAGGGTGTGGATTACATCATCCCCGGCAATGATGATGCAGCGCGTGCCATCGCACTTTATTGCGATCTGGCGGCCCGTGCGGCGCTGGACGGTATGAGCGCGCAGATGGGCGCTGCCGGGATTGACCTTGGTGCGCTGGAAGAGGCCCCGGTAGAAGAAATTCTGGCCGAGGCCGGGATCGAGACTGCCGAAACCTCTGAGGCGTGATCAGACGCGCTTTGACATGAATTTGTGACAGGGTTGTGCATTACTTGCCCTGTCACTTTCCCATTTCTGCAGGAGACCAAGAGTATGACAATCACCGCTGCAATGGTGAAGGAACTGCGCGAATCGACCGGCGCAGGCATGATGGACGCCAAAAAGGCGCTGACCGAAACCAATGGTGACATGGAAGCGGCTGTAGACTGGCTGCGCACCAAGGGTCTGGCCAAAGCCGCCAAGAAAGCTGACCGCGTGGCCGCCGAAGGGCTGGTTGGCGTGGCTGTTGCCGGGGGCAAGGGCGTGGCTGTCGAAATCAACTCGGAAACTGATTTTGTGGCCAAGAATGCCGAATTCCAAGGCATGGTTGGGGCAATCACAAACGCTGCACTTGGCGTATCGGATGTCGCGGCCCTGCGCGCTGCCGATGTGGCGGGCAAGCCTGTCGAGACCGTGCTGACAGATGCCATCGCAAAGATTGGCGAGAACATGACCCTGCGCCGCATGGATGTGGTCGAGGGTGAAAGCGTTGCCGCCTATGTGCATAATGCCGCAGCTGACGGCATGGGCAAAATCGGTGTGCTGGTGGCGCTGAAAGGTGCAGATAACGGTATTGGCAAACAGCTTGCCATGCATATCGCCGCGACAAGCCCGCTGGCACTGAATGAAGCTGCTCTTGATCCTGCCGTGGTTGAGCGCGAGCGCGCTGTGCAGACCCAGAAGGCGCTGGAAGAGAATGCAAGCTCTGACAAGCCCAAGCCCGAAGCCGTAATCCAGAACAATATCATCCCTGGCCGGATGAAGAAGTTTCTGGAAGAAAACACACTCGTGAATCAGAAATTTGTCATGAACCCCGATATCACCGTGGCACAGGCCGCGTCTGAAGCGGGTGTCGAAATTCTGGGCTTTGTGCGCATGGGCGTGGGTGAAGGAATTGAGAAGAAAGAAGAAAACTTTGCTGAGGAAGTGGCAAAGATGCAAGGCTGACCCAAGCTTTGGGAGATGTGAAGAGCGGCGCCTGTGTCAGGCGCCGTTTTTCATTTTGATGCTGCATTGCGTGGAAGGGCGGGGGGGGGGGGGGGGGGGGGGGGGGGTTGTGTTGTGGGGGGGGGGGGTTGGGGGGGGGGGGGGGGGGGTGGGGGGCTTGCCGGGGTTGTTGGGGGGGGCCGTGTGGGGGGGGGGGGGGGGGGTGCGGGGGGGTCTTCGTCGGGACA
>JAIUNA010000196.1 GCA_022565265.1 Roseinatronobacter sp.
CGCTGTTTGACCGTGATCTGAGATATTCGCTGGGGATCGGCTATCGTGAAACCAAGAGCTTCTTCTCGGATTTCGACACGCGCGAAGGGTTCTTCAACAATAGCATCGGTTTTCCGGTGGGCGATTATGCGCGGCTGCAACTGCGTCAGGGGCTGGTTGTGGATCGTCTGACGGGGTTGGATTTGTCATTATCAAGCCCCTCTTCTCAGCGGCTTCTGGATGACCAAAGAGCCGGAACCGCCGTTACGGGGACGCTGGGCTATGGCTATACCTATGACACGCGCAATGTGGGGATTGACCCGACGCGGGGATATATTCTCAGCTTCAATCAGGATGCGGGCCTTGGCAATCAAAGCCGCCGCTTTGTGAAAACAGAAGCGCGGGCGGGCTATGAGTTGGCGGTGTTCAACGAGGATGTGATCCTGCGCGGTGATGCGCGTGTGGGTGTGCTGCAAATGATCAGCGGCAAATCCCGCAACCGCGAGCGGTTCCAGCTGGGTGATGTGATGCGCGGGTTCTCTCCGGGTGCATCGGGGCCGCGTGATTTCGGTTCGACCAATGATGATGTGCTTGGCGGCAACCGCTATTTCTCGGTGCAGTTGGAAGCGCAATTCCCGCTGGGCACACCAGAGGAATACGGGCTGAGCGGCGGTATCTTTACCGATGTGGGGTCTGTCTGGGGTGTGGATAATGCGCCGACGACCATGGTTAGCAATGGCGTGGATTACAACAGCATGAAGTTGCGCGCCACTGTTGGGGTATCGGTGTTCTGGGACAGCCCGCTTGGGCCGTTGCGCTTCGATTTCTCGCGCCCGTTGCGCAAGCTTGATGCGGATCGCGCGCAGAACTTTGATTTCTCGATCGTTTCGCGGTTCTGATGGTGCTTCGGGGGGCTGTCGCCTGTGCGCTTGCGCTGGCAGCCCCTTCGCTGCCAGCCCATGCCCAGCAAGGTTTGCCCTTGTCATTGGGCGAGTCGGCCGCGCGGCCTGTGCAGCCGGGATTGCGCATTCTGGATGAAGAGCAGGCGTTTCGGCAATCCTTGTTCGGCCTGCGTGTTGCGCAAGAGGTCGAGGCGGCGTCGCGGGCGCTGGAAGCCGAGAATGAGCGGTTGCTGGGCGAGTTGACTGCCAGAGAAGCAGAGCTGACGATCCTGCGCGCCGAGATGAGTGTGGAAGAGTTTCGCGCCGCCGCGACCGCCTTTGACCTTCAGGCCGAGGCAACGCGTCAATCTCAATCCGAAAAGCGCCAACGCCTTGTGCAATTCGAGGATGCAGAGCGCAGGCGCTTTTTCGCAAATATTGGCCCTGTTTTGCAGGATTTGCTTGATCGCCTTGGTGGGCAGGTCTTGATAGATGCGCGCGCGGTGATCATCGGCCCCTCTGGTCTGGACATGACGGAAGAGGCCGTGGCGGCGATTGATGCCGTTTTGGGCGATGGTGGCCCGCCCCCCTTTCCGCTGAACCTGCCCTGAGGCGCTTGCCAGCAATCCTGCCAATTGCTAGTGCTCTGCCGCATGCAAGGCAGGGCGAATGCTTTGTGGTGAGAGATGTGAAAGGATGTCGATGACACAGGCTGTTCCAACCGAGGCTGATCTGGCCACGATCATGAAGATCATCCCGCACCGCTACCCGTTTTTGCTGGTGGATCGGGTGCGCGATGTGGTGGCGCGGGACTCTGCTGTGGGTATCAAGAATGTTACCTTCAACGAGCCGCATTTTCAGGGCCATTTCCCCGGTGCGCCGATCATGCCCGGTGTGATGATCATTGAGGCGATGGCGCAGACGGCGGCTGTGATGGTTGGTCTGTCGGTGGGTTTTGGCGAGCGTGCGCCGCTGGTCTATTTCATGTCCATCGACAAGGCGAAATTCCGCCGCAAGGTTGTTCCCGGCGATGTGCTGGAACTGCATGTCACGGTCAAGCGCGGCTCCACCAAGATCTGGAAGTTTGAGGGCGTGGCCAAGGTGGATGGGCAGGTGGCGGCAGAGGCTGAATTTGCCGCGATGATCGACATGTCCACAACAGTTGCGGAGTGACGCACAGATGATCGACCCAAGCGCTGAAATCCACCCGATGGCGGTGGTCGAGCCGGGCGCGCAGATTGGTGCGGGCTGCAAGATTGGCCCGTTTGCCATTGTCGGCCCCGAAGTTGTCTTGGGCGAGAATGTCACGCTGCGCCCGCATGCGCTGGTGACAGGCTGGACAGAGATTGGGGCGGGCACGATTGTGTTTTCCTTCGCCTCGGTTGGCGAAATCCCGCAAGATTTGAAATATGCCGGAGAGCGCACGCGCCTTGTAGTGGGGCAGAACTGCCGTATCCGCGAGAATGCCACGCTGCATCTGGGCACGGAACATGGCGGCGGGATTACGCGGGTGGGCGATGGCTGTCTGGTGATGGCGGGCGCGCATGTGGGCCATGATGCCCAGATTGGCAATGGTGTTATTCTGGCCAATTATGCAGGCGTTGCGGGCCATGTGGTGATTGAGGATCGGGTGATCGTCGGGGCCTCTGCGGGGTTGCACCAGTTTATCCGGGTGGGCGAAGGGGCCATGATTGGCGCGCTCACACGGGTAACGCATGATGTGATGCCCTTTGGCCTTGTTTCTGGCCCTGATGGGGTGTTGCATGGGCTGAACCTGATCGGCCTGAAGCGGCGCGGCATGGAGCGTGAAGATATCGCGGCCCTGCGCGCGGCCTATAAGTTTCTGGCCGAGGGGGAAGGCGCGTTGGGCGATCTGGCAGAAGCGCTGCTGGCGCAAACGCATTCTGCCCATGTGGCGCAGATTGCCGGGTTTTTCACCGGTACGGCGGGCCGCAATTTTCTGCGCCCGACATGAGCCGGATTGCGTTGATATCGGGGCGGGGTGATTTGCCGCCGCTTCTGGCCGCGCGGCTGGAGGCAGAGCGGCGCGCCGCGCTGATTTGCGAGATGGAGGGCTTTGAAAGCCTGAGCCGCGCGCGCGGCGATGTGTTGCGCTTTCGGTTGGAGCGGTTGGTTCCGTTTCTGGATCATTTGCAGGAGCAGGGCGTCACACAGGCCGTTTTTGCAGGCGGTGTGCACCGCCCCCGGCTAGACCCTGCGTTGATTGATCCGGCCACGATGCAGCTTTTGCCGCGTATCATGGCCGCAATGCAGCAAGGCGATGATGGTACATTGCGCGAGGTGATTGCGCTGATGGGGGAATGGGGGATTTCGGTGATCGGGGCGCAGGATATCTGCCCAGAGCTGGTTGCCGCCCCCGGCCTGTTGGGGCCGCATGCGCCCAAGCCGGGCGACAAGCAGGATGCCGCGCGGGGGTTTGAGATTTTGCGCGCTTTGGGGGCTGCCGATATCGGGCAGGGCTGCATGGTGGCGCGCGGGCAATGTCTGGCCGTAGAGGCATTGCCGGGAACCGATGCGATGCTGGCCCATCTGGGCCAGTTGCGCCAAGCGGGGGCGGCGCTGCCAGAGGGCGGCGTTTTTTGCAAAGCGCCCAAGCCGGGGCAGGACAGGCGGATTGATCTGCCCGCCCTTGGCCCCCATACACTGCGCGCGGCCCATGCCTGCGGTTTGCGCGGGATCGCGTTTGAAGCAGGCGGGGTATTGCTGATCGGGCGCGCCGAGATGGAGGCTTTGGCCGAGGAGTTGGGCCTGTTCCTTTGGGCGCGAGAGGCGGGGTGAGGGTTTTTATCATCGCGGGCGAGCCTTCGGGCGACAAGCTGGGCGGTGCGCTGATGGCAGGGCTGGCAAGCCTTGCGCCCGGTATCCGCTTTGAGGGTGTGGGCGGCGAGGCGATGGCGGCAGAGGGGTTGATCTCTCGCTTTCCGATGTCTGATCTGTCGGTGATGGGGCTGGCAGAGGTGCTGCCGCGCCTGCGCCTGTTGCGCCGCCGGATTGCGCAAACGGCGCAGGCGATTGCGGAGCTGCGCCCTGATCTGGTGATTACCATCGACAGCCCGGATTTTTGCTTGCGGGTGTTGCGCAAGGCCCGCGCGCTTCGGCCTGATTTGCCTGTGGTGCATTATGTTGCGCCCTCTGTCTGGGCATGGCGGCCCAAGCGCGCGGCGCGCATGGCCCCTTTGGTGGATCATGTGCTGGCGCTGTTGCCCTTCGAGCCGCCCTATATGCAGGCGGCGGGCATGAGTTGCGATTTTGTGGGCCATCCGGTGGTGGCAGAGGCGCGCGCCACGCAGGCCGAGATTGCCGCTTTGCGGGCGCGGTTTCCGGGGCGGATTGTGCTGGCGCTGCCCGGTTCGCGCGGGGGCGAGATTGCGCGCCTTGCGCCGCGCTTTGGCGCGGCACTGGCGCAGGCGCTGCCACCCGGCGTGCCTGTGCTGGTGCCCACAGTGGGCGCGCAGCGCGAGGCGATGCGGCGCGAGGTGGCGCGCTGGCCTATAGCCGCGCATGTGCTGGATGCGCCCGCCGACAAGCGCGCGGCATTCGCGGCGGCAGAATTGGCGCTTGCGGCCTCTGGCACGGTTTCGCTGGAACTGGCGGCGAATGAGACGCCCATGGTGATTGCCTATGATGTCAATCCGGTAACGCGGTATCTGGCCGAACGCCTGATCCGGCTGGAGACTGTGACGCTGGTCAATCTGGTATCTGAAACGCGCGCTGTGCCGGAATTTCTGGGGCGTGATTGCACGGCGGAAAAGATTGCGGCGGGGCTGCGGGATTTGGTGGACAGGCCAGAGGCGCAGGCGGCGCAGCGCGTCGCCATGCGGTTAACGATGGAGCGGCTGGGGCAAGGGGGCGCGGCGCCGGGCCTGCGGGCTGCGGCCGCTGTGCTGCGGTTTATGCAGGGGCGCGGGCGCGCGACATAGCCGCGCGCCCCCAAGCAGGCTTGGGGGCGCGGTGGTTCAGGTGGTGGGGGCTGGTGTGTCTGTGCCCGTATCGCGGCGCTTGCGGTTATCTTCCATGAAGGCATCAAACTCTGCTTTATCCTTGGCATCGCGCAGGCGCTTGAGGAAATCCGAGAATGCGGTCTGTTCCTCTTCCAGACGGCGCAGGGTATCGGCCTTATAGGCATCAAAGGCCGAATTGCCAGAGGATTGGGCCGCCATTGCGCCCCGCTGCAAAGAATTGCGGCAAGATTTTCCAAACATTTTTTTCCCCCAGATCAAATATGCCAAAATGGCCAGCCCAAGCGGCCAGAAGACGATAAAGGCCAGAACCATCGCCGCAATCCATGAGGTTTTGCCATAGCCATCGAGCCAGGCTTCGGCCTGACGGCCCCAAGACAGGGGCGGGTTTGCTGTGTTCATCTGTCTCTCCTTTTCAGTGTAAATGTTATTTACATTTACATATGTGGGGGGCCGAAATCCGGGATCAAGAGGGGGGTGATTATTTTTTGTGGGAGTCGTCGGGGCCAAACACTTTTGCCGCCAGCGCCACCCGCGCCGTGGCCGTGACAAGGCAGAGCGCGCCAAACCCCCATGCGAGCGGCGCGAAATACTGGGGCAGCAGGCACAGGGCCAGAAAAAACAGGATCGTTTCTGTGCCTTCCAGCAATCCGCCTGTGAAATACAGTGATTTCACCCCATGCGCCTGGCTTTTCATCTGCTTTTTTTCGGCCAGCACCGCAAAGCCCAGAAACGACCCGCCATTGACATAGAAACTCAGCAGCACAAACGCCCCTGCCGCGCCATGCGCCGTGGGATCGGCCAGCACAAAGGCCAAGGGGATTGCGGCATAGAACACATAATCGCAGCCAATATCCAGATAGCCGCCAAAATCCGTGACGCCGCGCGCACGCGCTACGGCCCCATCCAGCCCATCGGCAACGCGTGATGCGAGGATTAATCCTATCGCCAGCATATAGGCCACCGCCCAGATTGCCCCTGCCGCCGCCAGCCCGAAACCCAAGCCCA
>JAIUNA010000197.1 GCA_022565265.1 Roseinatronobacter sp.
CCAACGCCCCCCCCCCCCCCCCCCCCCCCCCCCCCCCCCGGGCCTTTCTTTCACGTGCACGAATGGGTCATTCGGGTAGCCAACCCCCGTCAAATACAGCCCATCGGGTGGGCTGACAGGGCCGCAGGCAGCGCGGTTGCGGGCCTCCAAGGCGTCTTGCACATCTTCGGGCACCCATGCGCCCGCGCCCACCCGCTCCAGCGTTCCCACAATGCTGCGCACCTGATTATGCAAGAAAGAGCGGGCGCGCAGCGTGAAGCGATATTCCATGCCACCGGGGCATTCCTGCGCGATATTGCTCAGGTCATCCAGTGATTTTACAGGTGATAGGGCCTGACATTGGCTGGCCCTGAAGGTGGTGAAATCATGTAGCCCCAGCAGGTATTTTGCCGCGTCTCGCATCGGCTCAAGCCGCAGGGGGTGGCGGATATGCCAGACTTGCCCGGCCTCAAATGTAGGGGGCGCGCGGCGGGCAAGCAGGCGAAACAGATAGCGCCGCTCCAGTGCCGAAAACCGCGCGTGAAAATCTTCCTCTACCCGCGCGCAGGCCAGCACCGCCACGGGCAGGGGGCGCAGATGGTGGTTGAGCGCGGCGCTCAGGCGGAACGGCTCCCAATCCCGTGCCAGATCGCAATGGGCCACCTGTCCTGTGGCATGCACGCCCGTATCGGTGCGCCCGGCAGCGGCTATGCGGCCAAGCCCCGGTTCCAGCCGGGCAAGCGCGGTCTCGATCGCCTCTTGCACAGAGGGTTGCCCGGCTTGGGCTTGCCATCCGCAAAAGGGCCGACCATCATATTCTATTTTCAGGGCATATCTGGGCATGAGGCGCGCATTAGCGCGGCAGGCGGCGCTTTGCAATCAGCCTTCGGCTTTCAGGATCGCTGCAAGCCCGCTTTGGTAATCCGGGTAAAGCGGTGTCCAGCCCAATTCGCGCTTGGCGCGGTCATTGCGCACGCGTTTGCTGTCGGAATAAAAGCTGCGCGCCATGGGTGAGAGATCAGCCTCTTCAAAGCTGACTTCGGGGGGCGGAGCGATGCCCAGCAGGCCTGCGGCATGTTCAAGCACATCTTGCGGGGGGGCGGGGGTGTCATCGCACAGGTTGAAAACGCGGCTTGCGATATCCGAGCGGATAGACAGCTCTAACGCCAGCCCGATATCTTCAGAATGGATACGAGAAAAATATTGCCCCGGCTTGATCACCCGTTGCGCTGTGCCAGCACGCAATTTCTCGAAGGGGCCGCGGCCGGGGCCATATATCCCGGCCAGCCGAAAGACATGTACACGAAATCCAGCCGCCTCTCCCAAGGATAGCCACGCGGCCTCGGCGGCAATCCGCGCCTGTCCCCGCGCCAGCCGTGCGGTGGTGGGGGTGTCTTCATCAACCCAGCCGCCTTGATGATCGCCATAAACTCCAACGGTCGAGAGATAGCCTACCCATTTCAAATGCCGTGCCTGCGCCAGCATATCAGCGCAGTCCTCCAGCACCGGGTCTGTAGCTTGCGGCGCAACAGATGTGAGGATGTGGCTTGCGCGTGCAATTGGCAGTTCTTCTCCCGGCCAGATCAGCGCCTCCATGCCCTGCGCGCGCATCTTGCGGGCTTTTTCCGGGCTGCGGGTGGTGGCGATGATATGCCAGCCCTGCGGCAGCAGGCGTGCGGCCAGTGCCTGCGCGCTATAGCCATGCCCGATAGAGAGAAGGGTCTGTCTCATGCCGTGGCTACCTGTGTGCCGCTATCATGGCTTGATCCGAATGGGCGTGCCATCGCGGATCATTGCATAGACATCTTCCATTTCGCGGTCAGTAACGGCGATACAGCCATCTGTCCAATCCCCGCGAGCATTTGCAAAGCGGGGGCCGCGCCCATGGATGAAGATATCCCCGCCGGGCCGCCAGCCATTGTCTTTTGCGCGGGTGCGGTCTTCCTCATTTGGGTAATCTATGCCCAAAGACAGGTGAAAGCGGCTATTGGGGTTGCGCCGGTCGATGATGTAATCGCCCTCCGGGGTGCGCCGGTCGCCCTCGCGCTGCTTGTGGCCCATGGGATTGCCGCCAAGTTGCACCTTGAAGCTGCGCAACCGGGTATCGTAATGGTACAGATGCATCCGCCGGTCGGATTTATACACCACAACTTGCGTTACCTCTGGCCCGGAATAGGTGCGGAATTTGCTTTGGGGTTTGCCACAGCCAACCAGCGCAGCCATCATGGCCAATGCGGCAAAGACGCGAAAAAAACTCATACAACTGCCTCTGATTTTTTTTACAAGCATGCCGCAGTTGCGCGCCTGTGCCAAGTGGGCATCGCAGCGCGATCACAAAGGCGTCAGTCCACTTTGGTGCGCGTGCTATTTTCCTGTGCGTTCAGCTGTGTCTCTATTGCGGCCAACCGGCGCAACACTTCATCGCGGTAATCCTCTGTCGCCTGATTGCTCTCTGCCGCATGGGCATCTTGCATCGAATTTACGATCAGACCGACCAGAAGGTTCACCACCGCGAAAGTTGTCACCATGATAAAGGGGACAAAGAAGGCCCAAGCATAGGGATAGGCCTCCATCACAGGCCGGACAATGCCCATAGACCAGCTTTCCAGCGTCATGATCTGAAAGAGCGTGTAGGCTGAATTGCCCAGATCGCCAAACCATTCTGGAAAGCTGTTCTGGAACAGCTTGGTTGCCATTACGGCCCCGATATAGAAGATCATCCCCATTAGCAGAAAGACCGATCCCATGCCGGGCAGGGCGGTGATGAACCCCTCCACCACGCGGCGCAGATTGGGGCTGACAGACACCACCCGCAACAGGCGCAGAATGCGCAGCGCGCGCAGTACCGAGAAGGTTTGTGCGCCCGGCACAAGCGAGATGCCCACGATCAGAAAGTCAAACACGTTCCAGCCAGAGCGGAAAAAGCCCAGCCGATGGGCATGAAACTTCAGTGCAATCTCGATGACGAAAATCGTCAGGCACAGCTTGTCAAGCGTGACAATCAGGCCCCCGGCCACGCCCATCAGGCTGTCCGAGGTTTCCATCCCCAGCAGCACGGCGTTAAACACGATCACCCCGATGATCCCGTTGCGCACCCAAGGCTGTTCCAGAAAGGCGGCGGTTTTCTCACGGCTGAACATTGCAATCCCTCTTGGCGTCTAATCCTGCGCCATATGCTATTTGCTGAAACTTGCCGCAAGCTCCACATGCGGGCTGAAGCGGAATTGATCAATAAGTTGCACCCAGTCCAGCCGATATCCGCCTGCAACCAGCAGTTTTGCATCCCGCGCGAAGGTGACGGGATTGCAAGAAATCGCACCAATGCGCGCAATACGGCTATTGGCAAGGGCACTAGCCTGCGCTTCCGCCCCCGCGCGGGGAGGGTCGATCACGGCGCAATCAAACTGTGCAAGTTCTTCGGGCAGCAGGGGACGGCGAAACAGGTCGCGCGCCTCGTGGGTGATGCGCTTCAACCCACTGGCTTGCCGCCAGCCTTTGTCGAGTGCCACCAGCATATCGGCGGCCCCCTCAACAGCATGAACTTCCGCATGTTCCGCCACAGGCAGCGAGAATGTGCCACAGCCTGCGAAAAGATCGACCACGCGTTTTGCACCCTGTGTGATTTCTTGCAGTGCCGCGCACATCGCGGCCTCGGCTTGCGGGGTGGCCTGCAAAAATGCTCCGGGCGAAGGGGTGACACGGGCGCGGCCCATTTGCTGCTCTGGTGGGCGAATTTGGGCAACCACCTCGCCCTCCCATGCCAGCCGGGCAAGGCCCGTCTGCCCCGCCCATTGCCCCAGTTCGGCGCGCAAGGCGGGGTCGATGGCTTTGCCGCCGGTCACAGACAAATCCAGCCCGCCCAGCGATTGTGTGAGGGCAAGAGCCAAGGTGCCTTTGCGCGCCCCTGCGCGCTGCGTCAGATCCTCCAGCAATGGGAGCGCGGCAATCAGATCTGGGTGCAGGATCTGGCAGTCTGGCACAGCTGTTACGATATCCGAGGCGCGGGCATGGAACCCTACAAGCGCCCCTTTCTTCAGCCGCCGCCCCGTAAATGTGGCCCGCCTGCGGCTATGCAGCGGCGAGATATGCGCGGCGCGAAACTCTGCCTCCAGCCCCTGCGCGGCCAGCGCCTGACGCAGCACACCCTCTTTCCAGCCTGTCACGAAATCATCGCGCGCATGTTGCAATGCGCAGCCACCACAGGTGCGGTAATGTGGGCAGCCGGGTTTGATCCGCTCTGCCGATGGGGTCAGGATGCGCGGTGCCTCCATCCGGCCCTTATATATTACGCCTTCCACCACTTCGCCGGGCAAGGTGCGGGGCACAAAAACCGGGCCATCGGCAATGCCATCGCCCTGATGGCCGAGCCGGATGATGGTTGCGTGCTGCATGAGGCCCTGTTCTGGCGCGTGGGGTGCTTCAGCTTTGCTGCCCGTCATCATCCGTCCCCAAAAATCCGCCAGATTGCCGCGCCCAGAAGCGGGCATAGATACCGCCCTGTTCCAAGAGCGCCTCATGCGTGCCTTGCTCAAGGATGCGCCCTTCGTCAAGCACGATGATGCGATCTAGCTGGGCAATGGTGGACAGGCGGTGCGCGATGGCCAGCACTGTCTTGCCCTCCATCAGCGGAATAAGCGCATCCTGAATCGCGGCCTCCACTTCGGAATCCAGCGCCGATGTGGCTTCATCCAGCACCAGAATAGGCGCGTTTTTCAGGAAAGCGCGGGCCAGCGCAATGCGCTGGCGCTGCCCGCCCGACAGGCGAACGCCACGCTCTCCCAGTCGCGCCTCGTAGCCTTTGCGCCCTTCATGGTCTTGCAGGCCCAGAATGAAGTCATGCGCCTCTGCCGCGCGGGCGGCGGCCTCTATCTCGGTGCGGGTGGCATTGGGGCGGCCATAGCGGATATTTTCATAGGCAGAGCGGTTGAACATCGCAGTTTCTTGCGTGACCATTGCGATATTGTGCCGCAAGCTTTCTTGCGTCACGCTGCGGATATCCTGCCCGTCAATCGTAATGCGCCCGGTTTCGACATCATAAAGCCGCAGCAAAAGTGCCACGAGGGTTGATTTCCCCGCACCAGAGGCCCCCACAATCCCGATCTTTTCGCCGGGCGCTATGTGCAGGCCAAGGGCATCTACCCCGCCCGATTGGCGACCATAAGCAAAGCTGACATTTTCAAAGGCAATCGCGCCCTGCACCCGGCCAAGTGCCGGTGCCAAGGGGGCATCTTCCAGCGTGGGGCGGGGGGTAAGGGTTTTCATCCCATCTTCCCCCTCGCCCAGATTGCCGTAAATCGCCATCAGCACAAAACTGACCCAGCCTGTCATTTGCGCAATGCGGATTGCCACTGCGCCCGCCGCCGCAATTGCCCCCGGCGTGGCTTGGCCCAGCGCCCAAAGCCAGAGCGTGCCGCCAATCAGAAGCACAGGCAACACGCCTGCACAGACCATCAGCCACAGCCGGAACCCTGCCTGCACTTCGCCAAATTCCACAGCGCGGTCGCGGAATATACCCATGGCATTCAGCGCCGCGCGATCCTCGAAATCGGCATGGGCAAATAGTTTTACGGTTTTGATATTTGTGATCGTGTCCACCACCTGCCCGCTTACCTGTGCCCGCGCCCCGGCCCGCGCGCCCGAACGCGCGCGCACTTGCGGCAGGAAATGGCGGATCAGCGCCAGATAGGCCACCAGCCACACTGCAAGCGCCAGTGCAATCCGCGCGTCTATCGTAATCAACAGCACCACCGACCCAAGGATCGAGGCCAGCGCAAAGGCCATGGTATTGATCGTTTCATTGGCCACATCTGGCAGTGCGCGGGCGGTCTGCACTTGTTTCTGGG
>JAIUNA010000198.1 GCA_022565265.1 Roseinatronobacter sp.
ATAATATCCGCAGGCTCGAGCTGGGCGGCGGCTTGGGCATTCCCTATACCAACTCGAACGAAACACCGCCCCTGCCCATGGATTACGGCGCGATGATCAAGCGCGTTCTGGGCGATCTGGATGTGGAGATAGAAATCGAGCCGGGGCGCCTGATTTCAGGCAATGCGGGTATTCTTGTGGCCTCTGTGCTGTATCTGAAAGAAGGCGAAGGGCGCGATTTCCTGATCCTTGATGCCGCAATGAATGATCTCATCCGCCCCGCCATGTATGGCGCCCATCATGATATCATCCCAGTGCAGGAAGCCACGGCGGCGGCCCCCCTGCACCCCATGGATATTGTCGGCCCTGTCTGCGAATCGGGCGACACTTTCGCCAAGGGCCGGCCGATTGCCCCGCTTTCCCCCGGCGATCTGGGGGCCTGCCGCTCTGCCGGGGCCTATGGCGCGGTGATGGCGTCAGAATACAATACCCGCCCCCTGATCCCCGAAGTGCTGGTGAAAGATGATCAATATGCTGTCATTCGCCCACGCCCAAGCTTTGACGAAATCATAAACCGCGATAGGTTGCCTGAGTGGTTATGAATTGAACACGGGCCAGCGGCCCGACAAGAGGGTAGATGTTCTCGCGCAAGACCAAAGACCCAAACCCCGCCCTGACGCGCGCCTTGCGCGGCACGCTTGCGGGGCTATGGGCTGAACGGCTGGCGCGTGCCTTCTGGCCTTTTACCACGCTGCTCTTGGGCTTTGTCGCGGCCTTTGGCTTTGGCCTGCAAGACCTTCTTGCGCCGCTCTGGGCGATGTGGGCCAGCCTTGGCGCGATCGGTGCGCTTCTGGCCAGCTTTGCGCTTGGTGCATGGCGGCTGCGCCTGCCCAGCCGGGCCGAAGCTGCGGCGCGGCTGGATGCCTCTATACCGGGCCGCCCACTAAGCGCGCTGGCCGATGAGCAGGCGATTGGCGCACGTGATCCCGCCTCGCGCCGCGTGTGGAGGGCGCATCTGCACCGGATGCAAACGCGGCTTTCTGCCGCGCGCCCGGTGCCCGGCGATACCCGCCTTGCGCGCTTTGATCGCTATGGCCTGCGCTATATGGCGCTGACAGGGTTTGTGGTGGCGGTGATTTTTGGCGCGCCCTCGCGCGTGGCAGAGATTGCCGAAATCGCCCAAACCCAAGGCCGGGCCGAAGCCGTGGCCCTTGGCCCCTCATGGGAGGCCTGGGTGCAGCCCCCTGCCTATACAGGCCGGCCAAGCCTTTATCTGAATGAAGTGGATCGCGTGAGACTGGAGTTGCCGCAAGGCAGCCGCGTCACGGTGCGGTTTTACGGCCAGCAAGGGATCATGACAGTGCAAGAAAGCCTGTCTGACCGCGAGAGCCATGACCCCGCAGATATGGCGCAGGATTTTGAGATTGAGCGCTCTGGCAGGCTAAGTGTGCGTGGCCCCGGCGGGCGCGACTGGGAAATTGTGGCGCTTATAGACCAGCCTCCCAGCGTGGCCCTGCAAGGAGAAGCCACGCGCGAGCGCGGGGGCCTGATGCGGCAGGATTTCACCGCGCGGGATGATTACGGCGTGACTGGCGGCGAAATGCGGGTGGCGCTGGATCTGACTGACGTTGATCGCCGCTACGGGCTGCGCCCTGATCCAGAGCCGCGCGCAGCGCTTACCCTGCCCTTGCCCATGCCCGCCTCTGGCGCGCGCAATGAAATTGACGATGCGCTGATCGAGGATTTCTCGCAGCATCCGTGGGCCAATCTGCCTGTTACTGTGGCGCTGGAAGTGGAAGACGCGCGCGGCCAGACAGGGGCCAGCGCGGCTGTGCAAATGGTGCTGCCGGGGCGGCGGTTCTTTGATCCCATGGCCGCCGCCGTTATCGAATTGCGCCGCGATTTGCTATGGAACCGCGAAAACGCGCCGCGCGTTGGGCAGTTGATGCGCGCCATAGGGCATAGGCCCGAAGAGGCCTTCCGCTCTGCCGAGGCGCGCATACGCTATCTGGAAACGCGCGAAATCCTGCTGGCCAGCCTGGACATGGCAGGGCTGGATGACACCGCGCGCGATGATCTGGCGCAGCGGATGTGGGATCTTGCCGTTCTGCTGGAAGAAGGCGAATTGGCCGATGCCCGCGAAAGACTGCGCCGCGCCCAGGAAATGCTGGACGAGGCCATCCGCAATGGCGCAGACCCCGCCGAGGTGGCCGAATTGATGGAAGAACTGCGCGAGGCCATGCGCGACTATATGCGCCAGCTTGCCGAACAGCCACGCGAACGCGGCGAAGCCCCCGCCGATGGCGAGCGTATGGAGATCACCCAAGACCAGATTCAGGAGCTTCTCGACAGGATTCAGGAGTTGATGGAAGAAGGCCGGATGGAAGAGGCGGCCGAGCTTCTGGCGCAACTCAACGCGCTTTTGGAAAATCTGCAAGTGGCCGAAGGCGCGGGCGGCGAGGGCATGCCGGGGGATCAGGCCATGGAAGGGCTGGGCGAGACCCTGCGCGAGCAACAGGGCCTGTCAGATGACACTTTCAACCAGTTGCAGGATGAATTCCGCAACCGCGACAATGGCGAGAGTGGCGAGAGTGGAGATGCCCAGCAAGGTGCGGGCAATGATGATCTGTCCGAGCGCCAGCGCGGTCTGGCCGAGCAACTGCGCGAACAGCAATTGCAGCCTTTGCCCGGCGAGGGCACGCGCGAGGGCGAAGCGGCGCTGGAAGCACTGGAACGCGCGCAACGGGCAATGGAAGAGGCCGCAGAGGCGCTTGAGAATGGCGAAACCGGCGAGGCGCTGAGCCGCCAGGCCGATGCCATGGAGGCCATGCGCGAGGGGCTGCGCGCCATGAACGAGGCGCGCGCCCAAGACCAGCGCGAACAGATGGGCGATCAGGCCGGCGCGCAGACAGGCGAGGGTGATTCCACCGATCCCCTTGGGCGTTCGCGCAATCAGGGCGGCGAAGTGGGAACACAAGACAATCTGCTGCACGGCGAAGATGTCTATCGCCGCGCGCGCGATCTGTTGGAAGAATTGCGCCGCCGGTCGGCAGAACTGGAACGCCCCGAAGCAGAGCTGGACTATCTGCGCAGGTTGCTGGAACGGTTCTGACCTGATCCACGCAGCGCTGTGCGGCGGGGCGGTTTTGGGCACAGTCCCCGTGCACTGGAAATCACACAGAGAGGTTTACATCCACGCCGCAGATTGGCATTCTTGATATGTCGCAGACAGAGTACCGTGCGAGCATGCGCGCCTCTGCCCATTCACCCCCCCTACCCCCTACATATCGCCGTGAAAGGATATCCCATGACGCAGGCAACCGCCGGCACAACAGTTCGTTTTCATTACACCGGCACCTTGGAAGATGGCTCTGTCTTCGACAGTTCCGAAGGCCGCGATCCGCTGGAATTTCAGCTTGGCTCCGGTATGATCATTCCGGGGCTGGATCGTGCCATCGCCGGAATGCGCGCGGGCGAGGAAAAGACAGTCACCATACCCGCCAATGAAGCCTATGGCCCTTATCAGGCTGAAGCCCGACAAGATGTACCACGGGCACAAATTCCAGCCGAAATCCCGCTGGAAGAAGGGATAATGCTGCAAATGCAAACCCCCGACGGGCGCAATATTCCCGTTCTTGTCGCAGCCCTGACCGACGCCACTGTCACACTGGACGCCAATCACCCGCTGGCGGGCAAGGATTTGACATTCGCAGTCGAGGTTGTCTCGGTCAGCTAGAGCATGCCGCCCACAACTGGGAACCGGTTTTTCGCAAAAAGACATGCGACCACGTAAGGGTAGAGTGGGTCGCGTGAATGCCAATGAACGCGACACACTCTAATCGGTTCGGCCTTCGCCTGCCCCCCTCACCGCGATACCGCAGGGTGCCACGCGTCGGCTGTGTTCATTGGCCAGCCGGACAGATCGAAACCGCAACGCCAGTACCCGGCAAAATGCGCTTGGAATGAACTGCATATGCAATCCGGCCAAAGGGCAGCGCGCCAAACACTTTGTCAAGTTTCGCTGAAACTGCGCCAGGTGATGCCGCGCGCCCTTCTGGCCCCTGCGCTCATTCCGCCGCAAGCGACATGGCGGCGGGATGATCTGCCACAAGCAGGATATCCTCGGCCCGCAAGCCCTGCGCATTGGCAATATGCGCGATGACATGGCCATTCAACCAGATATCGGCCATATGCGGCTGGCTGGGGCTGGCGGTCACGGATAGCTCTGGTGCCGCAAGGCGCGCAGGGTCGTAATGCAGCACGATCCTATCTTCAGTCGGGGTGTAATCCATGATCATGGCAGGCGCGCGGCCCAGCAGCCAATCGCCCACCGCGAAATCATCCGCGCCCTCGCCACCGGTTAGCTCATCTGCCTGTCCGGCATTAAGCAGATCATCCCCGCCCCCACGATTCAGGAAATTGGCCCCGCTCAGATCCTGCCCCGATGCGTCCAGATACGCGCCTACAAGCGTATCATTGCCCGCGCCCCCCATAAGCACGTTTGCACCAGCGCCTGCGATCAGAAAATCATTCCCCCAACCACCCTCCAGCGTATCATTGCCGCTGCCACCGATCAGCCAGTCATCACCTTCGCCGCCGCGCAGCAGATTATCCCCTGCATCGGCGCGCAACAGATTATTGCCCCCTGCCCCGATCAGCGTATCATTCCCTGCGCCCCCAATCAGCGTGTCATCCGCCACAGTGCCCCGCAAGACAGCACCCTCCGCGCCCGCCTGTTGCAATACTGGCTGGGGCGGTTGGGCGGCTGGATACAGGTCACTGCTGTGAATGCGCTCATCCAGATGATCAAACAGCCCCATCTCCGGGTCTGCCCCGGCTGTCATCCGGCTTGATCCGGGGGATTCCGGCTGCGGCACATCTGCTTGGCTTGCCACAGACAAGTCTTGGGCCGCCATGTCATGGGCCGCCGCAGTTTCAGCTTCCAAACCACTATCTTCAAATTCCGTCCCGGTATGCGGCGCAGAGATATCTGCCATGCCAGAAGAATGCGCAGTGTCCAGCCCGTCAAATTCAGGGGTCTCGTGGAACCATTCGCCCGAATTCAGCCCCTGCAAGCCGAACCCTTCTGCATCGGACACAGACCGCGCCTCAGAGCCATCCTCCTCGTCCTCATCTGCCCCGGTAGCGACAACCATATCGGCCATGGATGCCGCAGCCATTGCGGCCAGCAACCCAAAAAACAACCACATTTATACAAACCCTTCTGCGCGACAGCATGATTCCATCGCAAATACCCAAGCGCAACTATGCGCGCATCCTCCCGGCCCAAGAAGCATTTTTCGCGCGCCACCCGCAGGATTTTACAACAATGGTTAACATTTTCCGCAATACCACCAGCAGTTAGGGGCTTTTCACGCCATCGATTCTATCCTAAAGACGCGGCTTGCCTATGGCATCTCTTGGCCCTGCTGGACGACATCCCGGCCTGCGCCGTCACACCAACCCAAGGAGTTCCCGATGTCGATTACCGTTGAAGACAAAACTGCCCTCATTCAGGAATTTGCACGCGGCGCTGGCGATACCGGCTCGCCGGAAGTACAGGTGGCTGTGCTGACCAAACGCATCACCAACCTGACAGAGCATTTCAAGACCCACAAGAAGGATAACCACTCGCGCCGTGGCCTTCTGAAACTGGTGGCAACGCGCCGCAAGCTTCTGGACTATGTGAAAAGCAAGGACGAAGGCCGCTACCGCGACCTGATCGGCAAGCTGGGCATCCGCCGCTAAGGCCAACCCGCATACCGCGCGCTGCGCCCGCCGCTTCGGCGGGCGTTTTGCATGACTGCGCCAATTCATCTTGGCCCAAATATCCGCGGGGGA